>NZ_DASZBY010000154.1:0-52293 GCF_035943795.1 Aliidongia sp.
ATGAGCCAGGCCAACGGTGCGGACGACGATGACGACCGCACCCAGGGTCCGGATCGCCGGGGCGACGAGACGCCGGACTGGATAGCGAGCCGGCAGAGCCGGCTTGAGAAGATCCAGGCGGCCAAGGCGGCGCTCGAGGCAGAAGCCGAGGCGGCCGGCAAGGACGCTCCGGACGACAAGGCCCAGCGCAACTTCACCGACGCCGAGAGCCGCATCCAGAAGACCAAAGACGGCTTCATCCAGGGCTACAACGCCCAGGCGGCGGTCGATCATACCAACCAGATCATCGTCGCCTGCGATGTCGGTACGTCGAGCGCCGACAACCCGCAACTGATCCCGATGGTCGCGCAGATCATCGCCAACATGGGCGCCGTGCCCAACGAACTCTCGGCCGATGCCGGCTATAGCGCCGAGACCAATCTCGCCGCCCTCGAAGCCCACGGGATCGACGCCTATGTCGCCGCCGGCCGCCAGCGCCATGGCAAACCCGCCCCTGCTGCGGCCCAACCAACCGCACCCGACACCCGGGTCGGCCGCATGGTCGCCAAACTGCGTGATGGCGGCTGGGGCAGCCCCTATCATCTGCGCAAGGTCACGGTCGAGCCGGTCTTCGGCCAGATCAAGCAGGCGCGCGGCTTCCGCCAGTTCCTGACGCGCGGCCTCGCCAATGTCCAAGCCGAATGGGCGATGATCTGCACCGCCCACAACCTCTGCAAGCTCGCAGCAGCCCGATAGGGCCGACCGGCCCATTCGCAGCATCGCTCACGGGGGCTTCCGCCACCAAATGGGCGGGCTCAACAGGCAAATCCCGATCGAACACCGACCTGGAACGCTCCACCGCCCGCTTCAGCGCGAAACCGGTCGCGAATTCAGAGACGAACTCCTGGTGTCGACGATCACGCCCGGCGGCGCCACCGCGCTGGCGACGGCGTCGGGCGCGCAGTTCGGTTTTCGCCGCTCGGTACCGCTGATGGCCGGCATCGTGGGCGGCCTCGCTTCGCTCGCCGCCGCGTCGGCCGCGGGATTGGCCGGGCTGCTGCTCGCCGCCCCGTCGCTGCAGATCGCGATGAAGCTGGCGGGCTCCGCCTACCTGCTGTGGCTCGCCTGGAAGATCGGCCATAGCGGGCCGCCGGCGATGAAGACCAACCTGGCCGGGCCGACCAGCTTCGTCGGCGGCGCCTGCCTGCTGTGGCTCAATCCGAAAGGCTGGGCCATGGCATTGGGTGCGGCGGCGTCCTTCGCCATGCTGGCGGACGGACCGGTCCGGTTGGCGATCCTCCTGAGCGCGACCCTCGGCCTCGCGGCGGCCACCTCCCTGTCGCTCTGGTGCCTGGCGGGGCTGATGCTGGCGCGGCTGTTGCGCACCGAGCGGCAATGGCGCCTGGTCAACGCGGTGCTGGGGCTGTTGCTCGCCCTGTCGATCTTGCCGATGTGGTTGGAGCTGTGATGAATTTCCCCGAGACCGTCGACCTGATGGCCGCGCTCGACGGCATCACGGACCATTGGTCGCCCAAAGTCGTGGCGCGGGTGAACGACCAGTATGTCAAGGTCGCGAAGCTGCTGGGCCAGTTGGTCTGGCACCGGCACGATGGCGAGGACGAGCTGTTCTACGTGCTGCGCGGCCGGCTCACGCTCGAGTACGAGGGCGGTCGCAGCGTCGACCTGGCGCCCGGTGCGATCCATGTCGTGCCGCGCGGCGTGCTGCACAACCCGGTGGCCGCGGAGGAATGCTGGATCGTCCTGATCGAAACCGTGACGACCCAGCACACCGGCAACGTGGCGACGCCGCGATCGAAGACGATCGATCAGCAGCTGGCGTGACTACATCGGCGGCACGACGCCATTCTGGCCGGCCAGCACGGCGTTGGCCGACAGCGTGCCGTCGGCCGCCTTGGCCGCGATGACCACGACATGGACGCCGGGCTTCAGCAAGGTCCGATCGCCCGGCGCCAGCGTGACGACCGGCACGTCGTCGGGCACGACGATCTGCTTCTCGCCGCCCTTGTAATCGACAGTCAGGGTGCGGCCGTGGGCATTGTCCAGCTTGCCGACCACGCCGTTCGTCATGGTGTTGGCATTGGGCAGGTCCCAGGCATAGTGCCCGTCGCCGCTGCCGCGCATGCTTTCGGGAAACACGGTGACTTCGATCGCCTTCAGGCTGCCGTCGGGCTGGGGCGCCGCCGCCGTACCGATGTAGCTGTTCGGCTGTATCGCCGAGATCTCGCCATGGGACACCGCAACGAAGTGCGTCTCGGGCGTCAGCGCGATGGTGACCGCCTGGCCAGTCCGGGTCTTCACGGCGATGGAGGTTTCGCTGACCGATTCGATCGTCGCCCGCGTCCGGGTCGGTGCCGGCGGGGTTTGGGCCGAAGCCGTGCCGGCGAGCAGCAAGGCGCCGAGAGCGAATACGGGAAGCAGGGTTTTGCGCATGACGGAATCCATCTGTCGTTGATACTGACGCCAGGACGCACGGCTGCACTCGCACCTCAAATCACGATCCCGCGAGGAAGCGGGCAAACTTGTCGGAATGAGTGTCATTCCCCGCTGGTCTGTGGCCAGCGGACCAGTGCCGCCCGGCCGGCGTCGGTCAGGGCATAGACCCCGCGCGCGATCCGTTCGAACCAGCCGTAGGCATTGGTCTGGAGGATCGCCGCGGCATCCGGAACCTGGGGTCGCAGGTCCTTCGGCGCGGCCGGCGCCAGCGCCAGCACCCCGGCGCAAACCAGGGCACGCTGGCGATAGGCGGTCATGATCGGTGCCCGCATGGCGGTGCCGCCCTCGGTCGGGTCGCCGATGCGCCGGCGATGCTCGCGGACCAGCCGTGCCCGGCGCTTGGCGTTGGCGCGCGGCTTCCAGGCGCTGGGCTCGACCAGCGGATCGACCCGGCCGGCGGGCGAGACCAGCAGCAGGCCGAAGCCCAGCATGCGGCACAGCTTCAGCACCCGCCCGTCCCGCTCGCGCCCGCGACCGGTCGGCGAGGCGCGGACGGCGAGCCAGACCTCGTCGCACGATGCCGTCCGGTCGATGCCCTGCAGCACCAGTTCCAGCGTGAAGGCGAGCTTCAGCTCGGTCACGACCAGCAGCGGCGGCTCGCCTTCCTTGAGCGCCACGATATCGCAGCCGCCGATCTCGCCCTTGACCACGAAGCCCTGGGCCTCGAGGAAGCGCTTGATCGGCCGATAGAGCGCGGTTTCGGTCGCGGGCTCCAGGACAGGAACCGAAAGGATCGCCATGGCGCCTACCAGGAACTTTCCGCGAGGAAGTTCTGGGCCAGAAACTGGTAGAGCTTGCGGATGGCCCCCTCGGTGGCACTCGAGATGTCCGGCGTCAGGGTTTCCCAGGATGCCAGCAGGTCGTCCCATTTCATCAGCTGCAGATGCGCCGTGTCGCGCTGCTCGCGGATATAGCTCAAGTGCTGGTCGACGTTGGCCAGGATGCCCAGGATCTCGCCGGTATGGGCATCGATCTCGGCGAAGAACTTGTTGAACCGGTTGATCGGCTTCTGCAGCAGGTTGTTGACCCGGATCAGCTCTTCATCGACGGTCCGGTCGCGACGGTAGACGCGGCGCAGGGCAGCCACCTTTTCCATCAACTTGGTGATGCTGCCGGCCCGCTCGCGCAATGCCACGACATAGGCGAGATCGCGGGCGAAGCGGTCGAGCCTCTTGTCGATCTCGCCGCCCTGGTCGGGGCCGAGGCCCAACCGATCGACGATGGTGCCGAGCCCGTTCTGGATGCGCGCCTTGACGCCTGGATCATCGACCATCTGCATGATCTCGATCCCGTCGGTCAGCACCCGCTCCTGCCCGCCGAGGAAGCTATAGAGCTGGAGGGTAAGCCGGCCGCGCGCGGTTTCCCGGTGTTCCTCGGAGACCGACCAGGAGGCGGTGCCGTCGAGGATCTCGCGCGGGATCGAATCGCCCGGCCGGATGACCTTGACGAACTTCAGGCCGGACACGACCAGTTCCAGGAGCGCGCCGTCGGGCGTGCCGGCGAGCGCGAATTCCTTCACGAAGGAAGACAGCGGCAGCAGCGCATCGAGATCGCCGAGCTTGAGCGCCATACAGGGTTGGCCGTCGCTGCCCAGCAGGAAGCGGGCGTCGGGGGCGCGGAAGGCCTGATGGGCGAATTCGAATAACGTACTCGTGCCGGAATAGGAGCTCACGCGCTTACTCGGTATCTGATCGCGGCACGACCGCTGCCGGGGCCTTCATCCTGGATCAAGCCGGCAGCCCGGTCCACCGCCATCGCTTGGTTCGGCGTCTCTGGCGACCGGGTCAGCGCACGACGACCGGGCGATCCTTGACCGTGGGCCAATTGCGATCGGCCTCAGCAATCGCATCCAGCAGGTTCTGGCGCCACATCACGCGCGTATCCTGGTCGGCGTTGAGGTAGAGCCGGCCGCCGATGATCGAGAAGGCGGTGGGATCGATGTCGGTCTTCCGGCCCAGCGCCAGGCCATACGCGCAGAAACCGCCATATTCCGGCTCGTAGCGGCTGGGGTGGGCCAGGAAAGCACGCCGATGCGCCAAGCTCTCGAACCGCCAGACGGCGCCGTCGAAGCTGGTCGACAGCCCCGGGTCGCCGGGCACCGCCCGACCGTCGGTGAAATAGGCGACCGGATCATAGCCCTTGAGCGCCAGCCCTTCGCTCATGTTGATCACGCCGGTATGGGCGACGAACGAGACCGGTGGATCGGCCGGAGTGGCCGCTTCGAGCACCAGCACGCAGACGCCCGCCAGCAGGAGGCCGGCCAGGAAGGCCACGAGGCGAGTGGGAAACGGGCGTGCGGAGGGAAGGGGCGGCAAGACGGCAACCATGCATTCCTCCCGGTCTGGCGGCGGATATCAGGACCAGGACATTCCGCGGCACACGCTTATTCCCGGGAAATGCCGGGCCATGGTCCGACGGCGCCGGTCGCCGTCGTCCGGTAAGGTGCAACAGAAAGCGGTTAGGTGCCTAGCCCTCGAGGGCCGCAGGCCGGGTTGCCGCCGCTTGCGCGCTGGACCGCAGGATATGCGCACGCATCCGGCCCTCGGCCAACTCCGGATCGCGCGCCGCCAGCGCCTGGAAGATGGCGGCATGCTCGGCCAACCCCTGCTCCGCCTCCCCCTGCTCCTTCAGCACTTGGCGGCGGTTCAGCGCATCGTAGATCTCCAGCGTCTCGAGCAGCTGCCGCAGGTAGCCGTTGTCGGCGATCCGGTCGATCAGCTGATGGAATTGCGCGTTCGCCGCCACCACCGCCTCGTAGTCGCCGGTCCGGGTTGCCAGCCGCATGGCACCCAGGTGGCCGTCGAGCAGCGCGATCTCGGCATCGGTGATCTTCATTGCGGCGAGCCGAACCACGACGCTTTCGAGCGAAGCACGGATCAACGCCATCTCCGAGGCTTTCTCCGGCGAATAGCAGACGAACGTACCGCGCCGCGGCGCCGTCACGGTCAGCCCTTCCCGCTCCAGCCGCTTCAGCGCTTCCTTGATCGGCGTGGTGCTGATGCCAAGCTCGTCCGCCAGTTGCCGCTCGCGCAGACGACGGCCCGGGGCGAACGCGCCAGACAGGATTGCGGCACGCAGCTTGGCATAGGCATGATCGCTCAGGCTGCGCAGATAATCCGCACGGATCGGTTGCAACCCGCTCGTCGCCCTTGCCTCGGTCATGGCTTCCCGCGTACCTTTCTCTCGTCCTGATATATCAGATATCAAATAACAGGTGCTCATCTCAAGCGGCACCGAACGACGGGAGGAATCGCACATGAAGAACCGTTTCGGAACCGGGATTTCGGGCGCCGTCCTCGCCCTTAGTCTTACGGCAGGTACGGCCCAGGCCGCCACCATGGTCTATGTTTCGAACGCCGACAGCCGCGATCTGTACGTGGCGACGCTCGACAACGCATCGGGCGCGGTGAAATTGATCGACAAGGTGCCCGTGACGGGCGTCGCCATGCCGCTCGCGATCAGCCCGAACCACCGCTATCTCTATGCGGGGCTGCGCTCCCAACCCTACTCGGTCGCCTGCTTCGGCATCGATCAGGCGAGCGGCAAGCTGATCGCGCTGGCGACCGTTCCTTTGCCCGACAACATGGCCTACCTCTCGGTCGACAAGACGGGGCGCTTCCTGTTCGGCGCGTCCTATACCGGCGACCGGATTTCGGTCAATCCGATCGGACCGCAAGGCTTCGTCCAGCCGGAAGCGATCGACGTGATCCCGACGCGCAAGAATGCCCATTCGATCGTGACAGATCCGTCGAATACCTACGTATTCGCCTCGAACCTGGGCGGCGACATCATTCTGCAGTACCGGCTCGATCCCGTCTCGGGCCACTTGATCGCGAACCCCACGCCGTTCGTCGAGACGAAGCACGGTGCCGGCCCGCGCCATATCCTGTTCCATCCGAACGGCCGCTTCGTCTATGCGACCAACGAATTGGACGGCACGGTCAACACCTACAGGTTCGACCCGGCGATCGGTACCCTGACCCTGCTGACCTCGACCTCGGTCGTGCCGGCCGGCTTCTCGGGCGGCGCACCCGCCACGTCGGACCTGCACGCGACACCGGACGGCCGCTTTCTCTACGTGGCCGAGCGCACGTCGAACACGCTCGCGGCGTTCCGGGTCGACGGTGCTACCGGGGCGCTCACCCTGGTCGGCCATACGCCGACCGAGACGCAGCCGCGCGGCTTCAACATCGACCCACGAGGTCGCTTCCTGCTGGCGGTCGGCCAGAAATCGAACGGCATGACCGCCTATGCCATCAACCAGGACACCGGCGTGCTGACGCCGCTCAAGCATTACGAGATGGGTAAGAACCCGAACTGGGTCGAAATCGTCGACATCCCCTGAGACCGACGGCCGGGTCCGGCTAGCCGAGCTTTTCGTTCAGACGGACTCATCTGAACGATCTGAAATCGCTCCAGATCAATAAGGTCTGAGCGATCTTCGATCACAAGCGATCGAAGATCGCTCCTAGCGGTGCTGGGCCGGTGCGGCGAGCGTCGCTATCGCCGCGCGGCCCGATCCGGATGGCAATGCCATGCCATGGTCGAGGCCGCTCGGGCCCGCGCCGCGCATCCGTCCGGTGACGCGGAACGCGACCGCCATGGCGACCAGTCCGAACATCAGCGATCCCAGCGTCTGGCCGCACAGCACGCCGACCGGTCCATAGGCCCGCCCGATCGTCACGAACGGGATCGTGCCGAGCGTGGCCCGGCCCCAGTTGAACAGGGTCGATAGCAGCGGATGGCCGAGGTTGTTGAACGCGGCATTGGCGACGAACAGGCAACCGGTGAAGACGAAGCCACCCGCAAGCCAGGTGCAGAACAGGCCGATCAGGACCGCCGCATCGCCCTCGGCGGAAAAGATCCGCAGGATCGGTTCATGGGCCAGCGCCAGCACGGCCCAGGCGACGAGCACCGTAACGAGCACGACCAGCAGGCTGTCGCGCAGGGTCTCGCGCACCCGGTCGAGCCGGCCTGCTCCGAGGTTCTGGCCCAGAATCGGTCCGACCGCGCCGGTCAACGCATACACCAGGCCGAAGGCGACCGGCGAGATCCGGTCGATGGTCGCCTGGCCCGCCACCGCCTCGGAGCCGAAACCCGCCATCGCGCGCGTCACATAGGCGGCACCGACCGGCGTGGCGAGATTGGTCAGCACCGCCGGCCCGGCGATCGCCAGGACCTGGCGGACGTCGTCATACAGATGCGCGAATTCGATCCGCGTCAGCAGGCCGTGGCGCTGGCTGGCCGCCTGCCAGCCGAGCCCGCACAGCAGCAGGCGCGAGAACACGGTCGCGATCGCCGCTCCGTCGAGGTCGAGATGCAGGCCGAAGATGAACAGCGGATCGAGCGCCGCGGTCGCCACGGCCCCGGCCAGGGTGACGTTCATGGCGCGGCGCGCGTCGCCGACCCCGCGCAACAGGGCGGCGAAGCACATGCCGCCCGCAACCAGCGGCAATGACGGCGAGGTGATGGTGAGATAGCCCTCGGCGAGCCGCCGCGTCTCGCCAACCGCCCCCAAGAGATCGAGGATCGGTCCCAGCGCCAGCACCGTGCCGACGCCGATCGCCGCCGAGACCACGAGCATCAGCACCAGGCTGGCGCTGGCCATGCGCCGCGCCTCGGGCAGCCGCCCTGCCCCAATCGTCCGCGACACGACGGCACCGACGCCGATGGTCATGCCGATCGAGATCGAGGTCTGGAAGAACCCGACCGCGCCGGCGAAGCCGATCGCCGCCGCGATCGGCTTCTGGCCGAGGATCGAGATATAGAACAGGTTCGCCAGATCGACCGCGAACACCGCCATCAGGCCGATGGCACCGGTGCCGGCCATCACCGCGACATGGTGCAGGATCGAGCCGGTGACGAAGCGCGGGGCGAGCGCCGTCGCCGGTGCGGTCATGCGGCTTCCTCCAAGGTCCAGGAAATACGCCATTTTGTAGCGTGTCGACGGCCGCCACAGCCAGAAATTATCGCGGGACCGGCGAGGCGCCGGCCGGTCCCCCTAGCCCCGGTAGATCGGCGCGCCGGAGGGCGCGCTGGTCATGCCGCCGTCGACCACGATTTCCGTGCCCTGGACGTTGGACGAATCGTCCGACGCCAGATAGAGCACGGCCTTGGCCACTTCGTCGGCCTCGCCGAGCCGGGCGAGCGGGATCGCCTTGGCGAAGCGCGCCTCGAGCGCCGCGAAGGCGTCGGCATCGGCGGCGATCCGGTTCCAGATCGGCGTGCGCGTGGCGCCCGGCACGACCGTATTGACCCGGATGCGCCGAGGCGACAGTTCCGACGCCATCACCCGCGCCATGGCTCGGACGCCGGCCTTGCTGGCGGCATAGGCCGAATAGCCGGGCGCGCCCAGCACGGCATGGACCGAGCCGTTGAGAATGACCGAGGCGCCGTCGGCCAGATGGGCCGCGGCCGCCTGCACGGTGAAGAACACGGCGGTCAGGTTGGTGCGCAGCACCTGGTCGAACATTTCGAGCGTGGTGCCGCCGACCGGTGTCGATCCGCCGATGCCGGCATTCGCGAACACGATGTCGAGCGGACCCAGGGCGGCGACCGCCGTGGCGACGGCACGCTCGGTCGCCGCGATGTCGGTCACGTCGGCCTGGATCGTCACCAGGTTGACGCCCAGTTCCGCCTTGGCCGCATCGAGCGTTTGCTGGTTGCGGCCGGTGATGGCGACGCGGGCGCCTTCGGCAATGAACAGGCGGGCCGTGGCGAGGCCGATGCCGCTGTTGCCGCCGGTGATGAGGGCGGTCTTGTTCGCGAGTCTCATGGCAAGTCTCCTGGTCTCGATATGGTTCAATAATGGAACCATTTACCAAATAGGAAACTCGGTTCTATGATGCAACCAGAAAAGCAGGCGCCTCCGGAAAATGGAGTGGATCGTGAGACGGAAGAACCTGGACGCGGCACCCTGCCCCATCGCCCGATCGCTCGACGTCATCGGCGACTGGTGGTCGCTGCTGATCGTGCGTGACGCCTTCCTGGGCAGAAGCCGGTTCGGGGAGTTTCAGAAAAGCCTGGGACTGTCGAAGAACATCCTGACCCAGCGGTTGCGTGCGCTCGCCGGCGACGGGATCCTCGAGCAGGTCCCGGCATCGGACGGCGGCGCGCACCAGGAATATGTCCTGACGTCGAAAGGCCGCGGGCTGTTCCCGGTTCTGGTCGCGCTCAGGCAATGGGGCACCGCCCAATGCTTCGACGCCGGCGCGTGCCCGACGGTGCTGGTCGACCGAGACCAGGGTCTGCCGGTCCGCCCGCTCGAACTGCGATCGGCCGACGGGCGGCTGCTGAACGATGCCGACACCCGGCTGCAGAATTCCCTGGTCAGGGAATGATCCTGCGGCGGCGGAAATCCTCGAAGATCTGCAGGAACATGGCTTCGGTTTCGACATATTCGTGAAAGCCGAAGCGCCGGGCCTTGGAGCCGTCGGCGAACATGTCGTAGTCCCAGGAAAACACGAAGTCGCCGAAGCCCCAGGACGAGACCTCCTGATAGGCATGCGGCTCCAGCCCGTGGGTGCGGGTCATCCGTTCCCACAGCGGCGCCTTGTCGGCCATGACGGCACCGAGCGACATGGGCAGGGGCGGTCCGACATCGAGATCGAAGAAGCGGGCAATCTTCGGCCACATCTCGCGCCAGCGGAACAGGTCGCCGTTGTTGATGTTGAACGCCTGGTTGGCGCAGCGCTCGTCGGTCGCGGCCCACACCGTCGCCTTGGCGAGCAGGCCGGCATCGGTCATCTCGATCAGGCTGTCGTAGGCGCCGGGCTTGCCCGGAAAACGCAGCGGCACGCCCAGCTCCTTCGAAATCGCCGCATAGACCGCGATGACCATGGCGAGGTTCATCGGGTTGCCCAGCGCGAAACCGCACACGACCGACGGCCGGATCGCCGACCAGTTCCAGGCTTTGCCCTGCTGCCGGTCTTCCAGGAAACGCTGCTGGTCGACGTTGAATTCGGGCGGCATGTGGCCGGGATCGGACTCGCGCGCCGGCGTCTTGAACGGACCCAGATGGGCACCGTAGACCGTGTAGCCCTGCATCAGACTGACGTGCCGCAACCCGCGCGCCACCGGCTCGACCGCATCGACGACGTTGACCAGCATAGCCAGATTCGGCGGCACCAGCTCGGCCCAGGTCGGGCGGTCCTGATAGGCCGCATAAAAGATGTGGGTGATGTGGCCGAGTTCGCCCAGCTTGCGCCGGCAATCGTCGGCATCGAGCAGGTCGACCGCGATATGGGTCACGCGGGGTCGGGTCTCGCCCGGCCGGCGCGACAGGCCGATGACCTGCCAATCCCCCAGCGACGCCAGATGGTCGACGAGGTTGCGCCCGATGACGCCTTGCGCGCCGACGACCAGGGCGACCTTGTTCTGCGTACTCATGGGCGATACCTCGGTGCCGTCTCGGATGTATCGGCCAAGGAAAGCACGGGGCGATCGCTGCATATAGACCGCCCGTCGTCATAGAATTTGTGAAATCAAGTCATCGACAGAGCCGTCCGATTGCTCCATGGCGGTGGCGCGCCGGCTTCGCTAGACTTGGTTCGTCCATAGCGCACGGAGGCGAGCGGGGCGATGTCTGAGGCCGTCTTTCCCATCCAGCACGTCCAGACGGGAACGCTGGATCTCGCGTACGAGCAGCACGGGCCGGCCGACGGCGAACCGGTCGTGCTGCTGCACGGCTTTCCCTACGACCCGCGCGGCTATGACGACATGGCGGTCCGCCTGGCGGCGCTCGGCCATCGGGTCGTCGTGCCCTACCTGCGCGGCTATGGGCCGACACGGTTCCGGTCGGCGGCCATCCCGCGCTCCGGCCAGCAGGCGGCCCTGGCCAAGGATCTGCTCGACCTGTTGGACGCGCTCGCGATCCCGCGCGCGGCGCTGGTCGGGTATGATTGGGGCGGCCGCGCCGCCTGCATCGCTGCCGCGCTGTGGCCTGAGCGGGTGCGCTGCCTCGTGACGGGCGGCGGCTACAACCTGCAGGACATTCCCGCCGCGACAAAGCCGCTGGCGCCCGAGGCGGAATACCGCCTGTGGTACCAATATTATTTCCACACCGCACGCGGTCGCGACGGCCTGGCGGCGAACCGGGGAGAGCTCTGCAAGCTGTTGTGGCGGCTCTGGTCGCCGACCTGGCGGTTCGACGATGCGACCTACGCCCGGACGGCCGCGTCCTTCGACAATCCGGATTTCGTCGACGTGGTCATCCAATCCTATCGCCATCGCTTCGCCTATGCGCCGGGAGATCCGGCGCTGGAGGAGATCGAGCGGGCCCTGGAGCGGCAGCCCGCGATCGGCGTACCGACGATCGCGCTGTGGGGCGGAGACGACGGCGTCGGACCGGCAACGACGACGGACACCCACGCCCGGCACTTCACCGGCCGCTACGAACGCCGCATCCTACCCGGCATCGGCCACAACATCCCGCAGGAAGCCCCCGACGCGACCTTGGCGGCGTTGCTGGACCTGCTGAAAGCATGACGCCCACCGGCACGCCCGCCGCCGAAATCGAGATCGACGAGGCCCTGGTCCGCAGCCTGCTGCACGAACAGCATCCCGACCTGGCGGGCCTGCCGATCCAACCGGCCGCCTCGGGCTGGGACAACGTCATGTTCCGCCTGGGCGACGATCTGTGTGTCCGCCTGCCGCGCCGCGCCGCCTCGGCCGCGTTGCTGGTGACCGAGCAGCGCTGGTTGCCGACGATCGCCGACGGGTTGCCGTTGCCGGTTTCCGCCGCCCGGCGCATCGGACGGCCCGGCACGGACTTCCCGTGGCATTGGAACGTGGTCTCCTGGTTGCCCGGCAGGCCCGCCGACCTGGATGTGCCGCGGCCCGACCAGGCCGAGCGATGGGCCGGATTCCTGCGTGCTCTGCATCGCCCCGCTCCGGCGAATGCGCCCCGCAACGCCATTCGCGGCTGTCCCTTGTCCAACCGTATCGGCCCCGTGGCGGCGCGACTGGATCGGTTGCGCGGCAAGACCGATATCTCGTTCGATCGGATCGACGCGATCTGGCACCGGGCGCTGGCGGCATCGATCGATGTCGAGCCAACTTGGCTTCATGGCGATCTGCATGCCCAGAACGTGTTGACCGACGACGGACGCCTGAGCGCGGTCATCGACTGGGGCGACATGGCCCGGGGCGACCGGGCGACCGACCTGGCCTCGATCTGGATGCTGCTGCCCGGGGACGACGACCGGCAGCGGGCGATCGAGGCATACGACCTGCCGTCGTCCGCGACTTGGGACCGGGCGCGGGGATGGGCGGTGCTGTTCGGCTCGATGCTGCTGGACGTCGGGTTGACCGACAACCCGCGTTTCGCGATCACGGGGGAACACATCCTGCGCCGACTGGTCGAGGACGCCTGACCTACCCCGCCCGCGCGCCCGTTCCGAGCGCCAGCCCCAGGGCCATGGCGATCGAGCGCAGTTCGCGGCGGAAGGCGGCGTCCCGCTCGGGCGTCGCGCGTGCCGTCGGCACCGCGAGATTGAGCGCACCGAACAGGCGTCCCTCATACCTGACCGCAGTGGCAATCCCGGTGATGCCGGGCGTGAATTCCTCGCGCGAATAGGCAAAGCCGTCGTCGCGTGCGGCCGCGACCTGGTCGCGCAGCGGCTGGATTGCGCGCAAGGTCGCCGGGGTGATCGGTTCGAACGCGACCCGGGCCAGATAGGCCTGCAGCGCACTCGCCGACAGTTGCGCCAGCAGGATCTTGCCGGCCGACACCGCATAGAGCGGCGCGCGTTCGCCGACCCGCATCGTGTAGGCGAGCGCCTGGCTGCTGGCAGCCGAGGCGACGGTCTCGACCATGTCGCCCATCCGGACATAGAAGCCCGACGTCTCGTTCAACTCGGCGCTCAGCCTCAGCAGGAACGGCTGCACCAGGACGGCGAGCGACGGACCGGCGATCCGCTCCGCCAGTTTCCGCACACTCGGCCCCAGACGATAGCAGCCGCTGGCCCCCTCCTGTTCCAGATAGCCGCGGCTCAGCAGGTTGTTCAGCAGATGGAACAGGCTGCTGCGCGGAATGCCCAGCCCGGCCATCAGTTGCGAAAAACTGGGCGGTTCCGGCGCCGCGCCGACGCATTCGAGGATGTCGAATGCGCGATCGGCCGACTTGACAGGCACCGCGGAGTCCGGTTTCATGATATGAACCAGTTCATATATATGAACTTATCGCGCGAACGCCCTTGTGTCCAGGGCTGCGGGCGAAAATCGACAGGAACCCGCCATGCTCGATGCCGAACGCCAGGATCGCCTGGCCATCAGGGACCTTCTCGAGAATTGGGCGATCTGGCGCGATGCCGGCGAATGGGAGCGATTCCACACCGTCTGGCACGAGGACGGCTGGATGTCGGCGACCTGGTTCCAGGGGCCGGCGGCGGAGTTCATCCGCGTCAGCCACGAGGGCTGGAACAAGGGCGTCAGCATCCTGCATTTCCTGGGCGGCATCAGCATCGATCTAGCCGGCGCCCGCGCCATCGCGCAAACCAAGATGACCATCTCCCAGCGTGCCACCGTCCATGACGTGCCGTGCGACGTGGTCTGCACCGGGCGCTTCTACGATTTCCTGGAGAAGCGCGACGGCCGCTGGGGCATGGTGTGGCGCCAGCCGATCTATGAGAAGGATCGGATCGACCCGATCGACCCCGCAGCGTCGCTGCGTCTCGATGCCGACAAACTGCGCGCCCTTCCGGAGGGCTATCGCCACCTGGCCTATATCCAGGAGGAGATCGGCTATCGGGTGAAACGCGACATGCCGGGCCTCAAAGGGCGCGAGGTCGAGGCGCTCTACGCCCGCGGCCGGGCCTGGCTGCGCGGCGAGCCCCTGGTGCGGGGCTGATTTGCCCCGGCCACCCGATGGCGCCCTGCCATGGAATTTTCCTGGAATTTTCAGCGCGTTCCCGGAGTCTTCTCAAACCCGCCCATCGTCGCCGGCGGGGCGTCTGTCCTGAAACATCGCCGCTGTCTGTTACCCAACCCCTTGCCCGACGCCGCACCCTTCCGCGGCTGACGGCCGTTTTCCCGGAGAACATCCCATGCTCGCTGCCCGCTCCCACCTGATGCTCGGCGTCCTGCGCATCATGACCGCGCTCCAATTCATGGAACACGGCTCGCAGAAACTGTTCGGCTTCCCGACGCCGGCCCATGGCCGGGCGGAACTGCTGTCGCTCTCGGGTGCCGCCGGCTGCCTCGAATTCTTCGGCGGCCTGCTGGTGCTGGTCGGGTTCCAGACCCGTATCGCGGCCTTCCTGTTGTCGGGCGAAATGGCGATCGGCTATTGGATGGAACACGCGCCGAAGAGCTTCTTCCCGGCCTTGAACGGCGGCGACGCGGCGGTATTGTTCTGCTTCGTCTTCCTCTACCTGGCCTTTGCCGGCCCGGGCGCCTGGAGCCTGGACGGCCGCCGCCGGGCCTGAGGCGCACCGCGTCGATCTGGCGCAGGAGTGAACCCATGCGGAATTTCGATGAATTCACCATCACCGAGGCCGTGCTGGAGCGCGTGGCCGCGGCTGCCGATCCGCGGGTGCGCCAGGTCAGCGAGGCGCTGATCCGCCATCTCCACGCCTTCGTGCGCGAGACCGAACCGACCCAGGCGGAATGGATGGCCGGCATCGAGTTCCTGACCCGCACCGGCCACATGTGCGATGCCAAGCGCCAGGAGTTCATCCTGCTGTCCGATACGCTCGGCGTGTCGATGCTGGTCGACGCGATCAACCATCGCCAGCCCGCGGGCGCCACCGAGACCACGGTTCTGGGACCGTTCTACGTCGAAGGACCGCCCGCCTTCGCGTGCGGGGCCGACATCTCGGGCGGCATGACCGGCCTGAAGCTCCAGGTCGGCGGCACGGTCTCGGGCCTGGACGGCACGCCGATCGCCGGCGCCACCATCGACGTCTGGCATGCCGATGCCCAGGGTTTCTACGACGTGCAGCGGGCAGGCGACCTGACCGGACGGGCACGGTTCCGCAGCGACGCCGAGGGCCGCTTCCATTTCTGGACCGTGCGTCCGGCCGCCTATCCGATCCCGCACGACGGGCCGGTCGGCGACATGCTGGAGGCCCAGGGCCGGCATCCCTATCGGCCTGCCCACATCCATTTCATGATTTCGGCCCCCGGCCGCGAAACGCTGGTCACCCACGTCTTCGCCGCCGGAGACGATTATCTCGACTCGGACGTGGTGTTCGGGGTCAAGGATTCGATCATCCGCCCCTATGTCGAGCATGCGGCAGGCACCGCGCCGGATGGCCGCGCGATGACCGGGGCTTATGCCACGCTCGCCTATGATTTCCGGCTGAAGTAGCCCGGCCGCTTCAGTGCCAGCGCACGACCCGGTGCTCGGCGGTCGAGCGGATCGTGATCTTGATCGCTTTCGCCGGATGAGCGTCGATGATGACCGGAATGGTGTAGCCCGGCGCGGGCGTATACAGCCCGACACCGATCTGGCCCTCGAACCCCAGCTTGCGGGACGTCGACGGCGAACAATCGATCCGCTCGATCTTCATCCGCAGGCCTGCCAGATTCGCGTGCAGCAGATCGACGAATTCCTGCAATTCGTCGTCAGCCCAGAATTCCGTACCGAAGATCGATTCGAGCCCGCCGGCCTGCCGGGCTTGTTCCGCCGTATCCTTCGCGGCGATGCGCGGGTCGGCTGTCTCGACGTCGAACATGAGCAATCTCCGTGGGGTCGGCACCCGTACGCGAGCGGCGCAAAACGTACTTCAGCACCTTTGTGTGCACTGCACCATAAGAAACACGGCATTTGTTCGACCAGTTCCGTGAAAGAAAAATGACGATTGGCGTCCCGCGAACCTTTCCGGCGGCGGCGTGTTGGTCAACGTCAGGTCCGAACGCCGCTTCACACGGGAGTGGCTGGGTTCGGAAGTTTTTCAGCGGAGAGATCGATGGCAGCGAACACCATGTCCGACGCGCTCAAGACCGCCACCGATGCCCTGCAGGAACGCATCGAGGCCTTGCAGGACGCGACCCGATATCAGATGCGCAAGGGTGTGCCGCGCGCCGAGCGCGCGATCAAGGCGGGTTACGCCGATGCCGCCGAAGTCGTCCGCGGCGCCGCCGGCAAGCGCTCGGTCCAGGTCGGTGTCGCGGTCGGGCTGCTGGCGCTGGTCGCCGGGGTTCTGCTGTCCCGGCGCTAGCACGATCGGCGGTCACGACCGCGGCGGCGGTTCGGTTTCCTTATGGTCGTCGGCGCCGCGCGCCGCCTTGATCTGTTGCGGCGTCACCTGGCCCTGACGGCCGGCGAACCGGCCGATCGCGTAGTTGGCGATCGCCGCCATCTCCGCATCGGTGTAGCCGCCGGTGAAGCTGTGCATGAAGACCTGGCCCTCGGCCGTCTCCATCTGGGAGCCGTGGGCCAGGATCTGCACTATATTCGTACCAGCGACGTCGCCGGTCGAGTGATCGCCGGCCAGCGCCGCCCAGGCCGACTGGCGGCCGGTGCCATCAGGCAGATGGCAGCCGGCGCAAGCCTGAACGAACAGATGCGCGCCCAGCGGATTGGGCGGCAGGGCCGCGACCTTGGCCGGCACCGCGGGCGGCCCGTCCGACTGGGCCGGGATGCTTTTCAGATAGGCGACCATGGCGTGGATGTCTTCGGGCGTCAGGTAGCGCAGGCTATCCTGGATCGCCTCCGCCATCGGCCCCGAGGCGGGTCCGTGGCCCTCGGCATAGCCGGTCGAGAGATATTGCGCCAATTGCGCCTCCGACCAATCACCGAGGCCCGTTGCTTTGTCGCTGGTCAGGTTATAGGCGTGCCAACCCTCGATGTCGGCGCCGGCGAGCGCTTTCGAATCCTTCAGCCCCTGCATGAAATTGCGCGGCGTGTGGCATTCGCCGCAATGGCCGAGTGCTTCGACCAGGTAGGCGCCGCGGTTCCAATCCGCCGGCTTCGATGCATCTGGCTCCAGCCGCCTGCCCGGGTTGTTGATCAGGTTCCAGCCGCGCATCAGCCAGCGCTGGCTGTAGGGAAACTTCATCCGGTTCTCGGGTGGCGAGGCCGCGACCGGGGCCAGGCTCATCAGGTAGGCCTTGATGGCGAGCGCGTCGCCGCTCGACATCTTGGTATAGGAGGCATAGGGCATCGCCGGATAGAGATGCCGGCCACCGCGCCCGATGCCGTCGTGCAGGACGCTCAGCCATTCCTCGTCGCTATACCCGCCGACGCCGGTCTTGGCGTCGGGCGTGATGTTCGGCGAATAGAGTACGCCGAACGGCAACTGGAACGCGCGACCGCCGGCAAAGGACTGGCCGCCCGGTGCGGTGTGACAGGCGACGCAATCGGCCGCGCGGGCGAGATACTGCCCCTTGGCGACGAGATCGGCCCTGTCGTCGGCGTGCGCGACGGCCGGGGCCAGCACCAGCAATGCTGCAGCGTAGAGAGTTCGCTTCATGGTCCGCTCCCTCACGATGCCTGGAGCTGGCCGGTGCCGAACGGCAGGCGACGCAGGCGCCGGCCGGTCGCGGCGAAGATCGCGTTGCCCAGCGCCGGCGCCGCCGCCGCCGTGCCAGTCTCGCCGACGCCGCCGGGCTTTTCCTGGTTGCGGATCTGATGCACCTCGATCATCGGCGCCTCGTTGATCCGGAGCGAGCGGTAATCGTGGAAATTGCTCTGCTCGACCCGCCCGTCGGCGAGCGTGATCTCGTCATAGAGCGCGGTGCCGAGGCCCAGGATGAAGCCGCCCTGGATCTGCGCCTCGACCGTGTCGGGATTGACGACCGAGCCGCAATCGATCGCGACATGGGCATGGCGCGGCAGCACCTCGCCCTCCGGCGTCACCTCGACCTCGAGCACGGCCGCGACGTAGGAGCCGAAGGCGAACTGCAGGGTGACGCCGCGCCCCCGCCCGGTCGGCAGCTTCCCGCCCCAGCCGGATTTCTCCGCCGCCAGGTTGAGCACGGCCAGGGCGCGGGGATTCTTGTCCAGCATGCTCCGGCGATAGGCGACCGGGTCCTGCTTCGCCGCCGCCGCCAGTTCGTCGACGAAGCTTTCGACCACGAAGACATTGTGGGTGGGTCCGACGCCGCGCCACCAGCCGGTGTTGAGCCCCGGGGGCTCGGCCCGGACATAGTCGACGAAGCTGGCCGGCATCTCATAGGGCGTCTCGGTCGCGCATTCGACCGCATCCGGATCCATACCGTTCTTGAATCCGCCCGGCGCCCAGCGCGCCATGACCGACGATCCGGTCACCCGGTGGGTCCAACCGACGATCCGGCCCTGGCCGTCGAGACCGGCCGAGACCCGATCATAGTAATAGGGCCGGTAGAAATCATGCTGCATGTCCTCTTCGCGGGTCCAGATCACTTTGACCGGATACGCCACTTGCTTGGCCACCCCGGCCGCAATCTCGATCATGTCGATATCGAGCCGCCGGCCGAACGCGCCGCCGCTATAGAGGTTGTTGACGACGATCTTGTCCGGCGCCAGGCCCGTCACTCTGGCGACCGCGTTCTGCGCGCGTACCGGTACCTGGGTCCCGGCCCAAAGCTCCGCCCCGTCGGCCCGGACATGCAGCAGGCAGTTCACCGGCTCCATCGGCGCATGGGACAGGAACGGCAGTTCGTAAATTGCGTCGAGCTTGGTCGCAGCCTTCGCGATGGCGCCGGCCGCGTTGCCCTCGTCCTTCGCGATCACGCCCTGGCTCTGCGATGCCTTGTCGAGGGCGGCGACAATGTCCTTGTGAGCGAGCTTGCCGTTGCTGCCGCCGCTCCAGACCGGAGCCAGTGCCACCAGGCCCTGCTTCGCCGCCCACATGTGGTCGCCAATCACAGCGACAGCTAGGTCCTCGACCCGGACCACGTCGCGCACCCCGGCGACCCGACGGGCCGCCGCCATGTCCATGCTGGCGAGCTTGCCGCCCTTGACCGGGCAGATCGCGAGCGTGGCGATCTTCATGCCCGGCAGCGTGGCGTCGATGCCATAGACCGCGGTGCCGTTTACCTTGGATGGCGTGTCGATCCGCTTCGCGCTCGTTCCGATCAGCTTGAAATCGGCCGGCGCCTTCAGCGGCACGTCCTGCGGCACCGGGATCGCGGCGGCATCGGTCGCAAGGTCGCCATAGGCTGCCTGCCTGCCGCTCGCGGCGTGATGCACCACGCCACGGGTCGCCGTGCAGGTCGCCGGCTCGACGCTCCAGCGCTTGGCCGCTGCCGCGACCAGCATGGTGCGCGCTGCCGCGCCGGCCTGGCGCAGGCGCAACCAGTCGCCGCGGATCGAGGCGGATCCGCCGGTCGCCTGGTCGCCCAGCGACGGATCGGTATATTTCGACAGATCCGGCGGTGCCGCCTGGACCTGGATCTGGTCGAGCCCGACCTCGAGCTCTTCGGCGATCAACATCGCGGCCGAGGTGTAGATGCCCTGGCCGACCTCGGCGTTCGGCATGATGAGGGTGATGATGCCCGTGGGCTCGATGCGCACGAAGGCGTTCGGCATGAATTCGGCGGCGACGGTATCGGCGGCGCGCGCCAGGGTCGGCAGGCGCAAGCCGAGCATCAGCCCGCCGCTCGCTAAAAGTCCGCCGACGAGAATCGCGCGGCGCGATGGCATATCCTGCCCCATGGTCGCCTCCCTCAAGCCGACGCGGCGGCGTGGATGGCGTCACGGATCCGGACATAGGTCCCACAGCGACAGATGTTGCCGGCCATCGCCGCATCGATGTCGGCGTCGTCCGGTTTGGGTGTGTGGTTGAGCAGTGCCGTCGCGGCCATGATCTGACCGGACTGACAATAGCCGCATTGCACGACTTCCTTGTCGAGCCAGGCCTGCTGGACCTTATGGCCGGTCGGCGAGTCCCCGATGGCCTCGATCGTCACGATCGGCTGCCGGCCGACCGACCCGACCGGCAGCAGGCACGACCGCACCGCCTCACCGCCCAGATGCACGGTGCAGGCGCCGCATTGCGCGATGCCGCAGCCGAACTTCGTCCCGGTCATGCCGAGCACGTCGCGCAGCACCCAGAGCACCGGCATGTCGGCGGGCACGTCGACCTGGTGCGTCTGGCCATTGATGAGCAGGCTGAACATGGACCCCTCCGCAGGACGCGAATTACCCGGATTTCGCCGATCGAACATCGGTGATCGCGTAAATTGCTTCTCGGGAACGCCGAGGCGGACCGCCCTAGGCCGGGCGCTCGACCTGCGGCAGGGTGGCGGCGACGCTGGGTGCTGCGACCGGCCGGCCCTTGCGCATCAGGAACAGCGGCCGCCAATCCGCGGTCCGGCCGAATTCGATGTAGCGGTAGCTGAGCCCGGCGATCGCCGTGACCAGGAAGAGGTAGACCGGCAGCGTCACCGCCAAATGCGTCATCGGCGCATAGAGCGCGTGGAAGACCGGCGTGCGCAGCGGCACGTGCCACAGATAGAGGCTATAGCACATCATGCCCATGATCTGGATCGGACGGTTGGTGAAGGCCCAGGCACCCGGCATGGCCGGCGCCGCGAGCAGTCCGGCGACGAGCAGGAACAGCCCGATCTGATAGGTACTTTGGAATACCGGCACGACCTGGGCCAGCGGGACATAGCCCTGCCAGCAGACGGCGACCAGGATCAGCAGGATGCCGCCGGCCGCGGCCGGGCCGGCGCGGTCCGCGTACCGGGCCAGATGTCCGTGGTGATAGAGCGACGCCAGCACCATGCCGATGGCGAACTCGTCGAGATGGGCCGGCAGCCCCTTGGCAAGAGGCAGGAACGGGCCGTCGCTCTCCGTCGCCAGCACCATGCCGCCGATCAGCCGCGAGGCGAGGCTGATGACGATCGTGGCGATCAGCAGGCGCGCCACCCCATAGCGCGCGGCCACGACGACGAACAGCGGGAACAGCACGCTGAACCAGACCTCGACCGAGAGCGACCAGAGCGGGCCGTTGATGAACGGCTCGAACCCATGGTTCGAGAAGCAATAGCCGGCGGTCAGGGCCCCGATCAGCTGCTTGAAGAATTTCGGGTCGGTCAGGTCCGGATTCTGATTGAACAGCAGGCAGACGATGACGACCAGGTAGTAGAGCGGCAGCAGCCGGGCGGCGCGCCGCACATAGTAGGTCGTGAGCGCTTCGCGCGTGTCCATCCGGCGTTTGCCCATCACATAGGGCAGGAACAACACGAAGCCTGAGACGATGAAGAACAGCGGCACGCCCAGGCCGCCGAACGACAACAGCCGCAGCGGGCTCATCGACTGGGGCGCCAGCACGGAAATCGGCGAGGACGGGTCGAAATAGGCGCCGAACAGATGGCCGAACATCACGATGAGAATGGCCCAGCCGCGCAGGCCGTTGATCACCGAAAGCTTTTCGTTCATCGCCGTCTCTTGGAAGTCGCTGCGGTAAACGTGCGTCGCCGATCCGGACGCGGGCACCGAACCGGCCGCCCGCATAGTCAACCCGGCCAAGTCTGCGCCGATTATCGTTTTACCGCAATGCGAGAGACGCTCCGAAAAGTCTCATCCCCGCGGGAACCAAAGGCGGGGGTCAGGTCGTTCACGCATTTGCAGGAGTGGGTTTCGAGGAAATATTGCAGTGCACCATCAGTTTCCCGACGCTGAACGTCAGGTCGATCAGACCGATTTCATGGGTCGATGCCGGACCGGGCGATGATGCCTAGGGGTGCGTCGCCGACCCATGCCATCTCGTTGGATGGGCGCCGCCATCGGATGACGAGGGTGCGATCGGCCGCCCTGTTCGTCGGCTGTTTCCTGGTCTCGACCTACGGCATCGGCATCGTCGGACGCCTCGTCCTGCCATCGCCGGACGTAGGCGAACTGACCCTCAAGATCCATGCGATCGAGCAGGAGACCGACCCGATCGATACGATCGCCGTGGGGTCGAGCCGCATGCTGCACGCCTTCGATCCGGCTCGCTTCGACCGGGCGGCGGCGGCGGCAGGCTGCCCGGTCCATAGCTACAACCTGGGCATCGGCGGCATGAACCTGATCGAGATGCGCTACGTACTGCGCACGCTCGCCGCCCATCATGCCCAGCCGATTACGCGCGCGCTGTTCGATCCGCCGAACGACATCCATATTCAGTTTTCGAACCTGAAGTCGCAGCGCGTCTGGGTCACGACCGATCCCCGCGAAGCGTCGCTCGCGGTCGCCGACATCCTGTCGCACCCGGATCCGCGGAAATATTCCTCGCTGGCCCGCTACCTGATCGCGTTCCTCTATCACAATAGCGCGCTTGGCCTCGCCAGCCGCTATCTGGAGCCGGCACCGCCCACGACGGAGGCGACGGCGTTCCCGGCGCGCGGCTACCAGCCGCTCGATCCCGAAGCCAAACCGTCGGTCGAGCGGATCGGCCTGCTGAACGACCATGATCGGTTCGTCCGCATCGCCCGCAATCTGCAGAACGAGGCCGCGGAACAGGCCGAACCCGCGCCGATCGACCCGGCACAGGAAAGCCGGCGCATCACCGTCGTCCGCACCATGGCGGAGTCCATCCGCACGCTCGGCTATGCACCGATCCTGTTGAGCCTGCCGGACACTTATGGCGAAGCGATCACCGACGCGCGCCAACTGGCCGCCGCGTTCGGTCGTCCGGATATCGCCATTCCCGCGGTCAATTTCATGGACAAGGCCGATGCCGGCGTCGTCTACGATAAGGGCTCCTGGTACGACTGGGCGCATTTGAACGAGCCGGTCGCGGACTACCTGTCCGCGGCGGCAGGGCGGCGCCTGTGCCAGACCTACGGCCCGGCCTTCGCGTCGGCGGCGGGGAAATAATCCATGCTGTTCGTCGAGCCGCGCTTCTTCGTCTTCTTCGCGATCGTCTTCGCGCTCTATTGGTCGCTCCGGCGCAATACCGCGCGGAAATGGGTGCTGCTCGTCAGCAGCTACATCTTCTACGGCGCCTGGGATCCGCGCTTCACCCTGCTGCTGGCCTTCTCGACCCTGTTCGACTTCGGCGCCGGCCTGATGATGGAGGCGGCCCGCGATCAGCGGCGGCGCAAGCTGATCATCGCGTTCAGCGTGACCGTCAACCTGGCCCTGCTGTTCACGTTCAAGTACTTCAATTTCTTCACGGATTCCTTCGTCGGCTTGCTGCATGCCGCCGGCATCGCGGCCAATCCCGTCACCGTCCGGCTGATCCTGCCCGTCGGCATCAGCTTTTATACGTTCCAGAGCCTCAGCTACACGCTGGACATCTATCGGGGCCATCTGCGCGCGCGCCGCAGCCTGCTCGACTACGCGACCTTCGTGGGCTTCTTCCCGCAACTCGTCGCCGGGCCGATCGTACGGGCCTACGATTTCCTGCCGCAACTCGATGAGCTGAAGCGGTTCTCGACCGTTGCGGTGCGACCGGCGCTGATCCTGTTCTTCTTCGGCTACGTCAAGAAGGCCTGCATCTCCGACAATCTGGCGCCCTATGTCGATGCCGTGTTCGGCCATCCGGGCGATTATACCGGCGCCTCGATCGTGGCGGCGACCGTGCTCTACGCCATCCAGATCTACTGCGATTTCTCCGGCTATACCGACATGGCGATCGCGACCGCCAAGCTGTTGGGCTACGACCTGACCGTCAATTTCCGGCATCCCTATTTCTCGACCAGCATCAGCGACTTCTGGCGGCGCTGGCACATCAGCCTGTCGTCCTGGCTGCGCGACTATCTCTACGTCCCCCTGGGCGGCAACCGCGGCGGCCGGCTGTTCGCCTATCGTAACCTGATGGTGACCATGGTGCTGGGCGGCCTGTGGCACGGCGCCTCCTGGAACTTCGTGATCTGGGGCACGCTCCACGGCGGCGCGCTGATCCTGCACAAGGAATACGCCCGCCACCGGCCGGCCTTCCTCGGCCAGCACGCGGCCTATCAGGCGGGCGCCATGCTGCTGACCTTCTGGTGGGTCTGCCTCGCCTGGATCTTCTTCCGCTCGGCCAACCTGCCGGTGGCCCTCGAGCTGGCGCGGAATTTCATCACCATGCACGGCACCGGCGCCCAGGACATCGCGGCCTGGGCGGCCCCCGTCGTGCTGGGACTGGCGCTGATCCATGCGCTCGAGGCGCGGCGCCTGATCTCGGGCGCGTTGCTGACGCTCGGGCGGCCGTCGTTCTACGCGCTCGCCGGTACTGCGTCCGGTGCCGTGCTGGCGCTGACGCCGATCGCCTACCGTCCCTTCATCTATTTCCAATTCTGAGCGGAATCGCGCGTCACGGGAAACCCTGGGCGGCGCACGCAATTCAGAACTGCGTTGTTCGATCTGCCGGCCGTCGGCCGGTTGGCCTCAAATACCCGGCTCCCGTGGCCAGCGACGAGTGAGCCAATGAGTACCGCCGAGCAAGCACCGACATTCCCGGAGCGCAAGATCCGGCGCGAACTGGTGATCGGCGCCATGCTGATCTCGACCTTCATGGCGGCGGTCGAGGTAACGGTGATCAGCACGGCGATGCCGACGATCGTGGCGCAACTCGGGGGCTTCAGTCTGTTTTCCTGGGCGTTCGGCAGCTATCTCCTGACCCAGGCGGTGACGACGCCGCTCTATGGTCGCCTTGCCGACAGCTACGGGCGCAAGCGCGTCTATCTGGCGAGCGCCGCCCTGTTCCTCGTGGGCTCGCTCCTGTGCGGCTGTGCCTGGAGCATGGGCTCGCTGATCTTCTTCCGGGCACTGCAGGGCATCGGCGGCGGCGGCCTGGTTCCGATGGCGACGACGATCATCGGCGACGTGTCCGAACCGGTCGATCGGCCGCGCATGATGGGCTATGTCAGCGGCATCTGGGGCATCTCCGCCATCGTCGGGCCGCTGCTGGGCGCCCTGTTCGTCAACAGCCTCGGCTGGCCCTTCGTGTTCTGGGTCAACCTGCCGATCGGCCTGTTGGCCATGGCCATGGTCGCCCGCTTCCTGCACGAACCGCCGCGCACCGGCCGGCACCAGCCGATCGACCTGGCCGGCGCCAGCCTGCTGGTCGTCGGCGTCGGCGCGCTCATGGTGGCGCTCGTCCAGATCGAGACTCTGAGCGTCGCGGCGCTCGGCGGTCTCGCGGCCCTCGGCGCCGCGACGCTGGGCGGCTTCGCCTGGCGCGAACGCCGGGTCGCCGATCCGCTGCTGCCAGCCCATCTGCTGCGTCGCCCGATCATCCTCGCCGCCAACGCCTCTGCCCTGCTGTGCGGCGCCCTGCTGATCGGCGGATCGGCGTTCCTGCCGACCTGGGTCCAGGGCGTCGACGGCGGCGACGCGCTCGCCGCCGGGATCGTGCTCGGCGTTATGACGGTCAGCTGGACGGTCGCCAGCCTCAGCATGAGCCGTATTCTGGCGCGGGTCAGTTTCCGGCCGGTCGCGATCTGCGCTTCGATCGTCCTGGTCGCAGGCAGTATCGGCCTGGCGCTGGTGACTGCGCATCAGGACGGTCTTTGGCTCGATCTCAGCTGCGTCGCGATCGGCGTCGGGCTCGGGCTCAACAGCCTCGTCTTCACCGTGGCAGTCCAGTCCAGCGTCGCCCGCGCCGATCGGGGCCGGGCCACCGCCCTGTTCTATTTCAGCCGCCTGCTGGGCCAGGCATTGGGTGCGGCCGCCTTCGGCGGGGTGCTGAACCGGGGCCTTGAGCGGACGGCTCCTGGCATCCACGATATCGTGCGCGATCTGGTGAGCCCGGCCCGGCGCGCCGATCTCGGCATGGTCGAACTGGCCCGGCTGGTCGCCACGCTGGAGGGCGCGCTTCACGACGTCTTCCTGCTGGCGGCCGCGGTCGCCGTCGGTGCGCTGCTCGTCACCTTGTTCGTGCCTCGCATGGCCCGCCTGGGCCTCGAGGAATAGTGCGCCGGCGCCGACATCGTACGGCAACATTTCCGGAATAGACTGCCGCGCCGTTCGGCTTCCCTTCGAAGCAGCACCCCGACGGGGAAGGTTCCACGCGCCCGGTCGCGCGCGGCCGCTGCGACTTTCTCAATTATTGCTTCAATCTTCGCTGGCACGCTTTCTGCCCTGATCTGAGGTCAGACTGCGACTATGCGTTAAGCCGCCTTTAACCATCCTCAAGGGACAGTAAAGTCGAATTTATTTTTGATGGTATTGCCAATCCCCGCTTCGAGCATTAGTTAACGAGCAAGAGAATTATGGCAAAATGGCGGCGTGGCCACAGGCACGCACCGACCACTCGCCACCGACCGTTCGAAGCACATCCATCCCGCACGTACCTTCGGAAATTGCCGACCATGAAGCGCCGATCATGCGCTGCCGCTCTCTGGCAGCATGAGGTTTTTGCAGCGACGGAACCAGGGCGGCGTCTATTGGAACGCCGGATTATTGAGAATTTTGCCAATTGCGGCCAAAATTCAAGAGAATATTCAAAAGAACTTCTCAGAGATATTATCTGAGATAGGAGAAATTACGCCGTGACAGACGCGTCACCTGAGACAGTATTGATGGCTCGGGATGTGGGTCAGCCCCATGGCCCGCGCGATATCGCCGGGACTACCCTGAGCGTGTCCTACGGGGCAGCGCCCCATGCCGTCATTCGCCCGAGTTCGAGCGCCGATTCCGATCTCGTCTCGCTGCTCCGGATGCGCGCGGATAGCCAGGGGGACGACGACGCCTACATATTTCTGCCGGATGGGGAGCAGGAGGCGGGCCGCCTCACCTACGGTGCGCTGTGGGAGCGCGCGGCGCAGGTCGCCGCTTTCCTGGGTCAGCAGGACTGCCGCAATGCGCCGGTGCTGTTGCTCATGCCGTCGAGCATCGAATTCCTCATCGGCTTCTACGGGTGCCTGCTCGCGGGCGGCGTCGCGATCCCGGCGCCCCCGCCCCATCGCACCCGCGGCATGGAGCGGATCCGCTCGATCATCAGCGATGCCCGTCCACGGCTGATCCTGGCCGGGCAGCCCGCGCCGACCGGGGCCGACGGGCAATTGGATCCCGCCCTCGCCGATATTCCCTGGTACGAGATGGACCAGGTCCTGGCCGAAGCGCACCGCTGGCGCGGATCGTTGCCGGCGCTGTCCGGCGACCAGCCGGCGATCCTGCAATACACTTCGGGTTCGACCGGATCGCCCAAGGGCATCGTCGTCACCCACGCCAACGCCTTCGCGAACATCCTGGGCCAGCAGCAGACGACCGCCGATCCCGACGCGCCCCGCCTGGTATCGTGGCTACCGGTCCATCACGACATGGGCCTGTTCGGCAACATCCTCGCCGCCCCCGTCCTCGGCGGTCAGCTGGCATTCATGCCGCCCAGCGCCTTCATCCAGAAACCTGCGCGCTGGCTGGCCGCGATCAGCCGGTACGGCGCGGTCCGGTCGGGCGGCCCAAATTTCGCCTACGACCTGTGCGCCCGCGCCATCAGTGCGGAGCAGATGGAGGGCGTCGACCTGCGCGGCTGGCGTACGGCTTACAATGGGGCCGAGCCGGTGCGGGCCGCCACGCTGCAGCAATTCGCGCGGAAATTCGCACCCTACGGCTTCCAGGCCGAAGCTTGGTTCCCATGCTACGGACTGGCCGAAACCACTCTGATCGTCAGCGGCGCCCGGCGCCGGCGCCCGCCGACCGTGCGCGCCTATGCGCGCGATCGCCTGGGCGAGGGCCTTGCCGTCGCGACCACCGACGCCACAGTGCCGACCCAGACGCTGGTCAGCAGCGGCGTCAGCGTTCCCGACCACGCGGTCCGGATCGTCGAGCGCGAGACGGGCATGGCACTGGGTCCGCGCCAGATCGGCGAGATCTGGGTGGCCGGCCCCAGCGTCAGCCCCGGATTCTGGCAAGGACCGGAAGCCTCGGCCGAGCGGTTCGGGCAAAAGGTCCAAGGCGAGGACGGCAAGTTCCTGCGCACGGGCGACCTGGGCTTCTTCGACGATGACGAACTGTTCATCGTCTCGCGTCTGGACGACCTGATCGTGCTGCGCGGCCGCAACATTGCGCCGCAGGACATCGAGGATGCCGCGATCCGCTCCGGCACCGGTGCCGTGCAGACGGCGGCGGCCTTCGTCGAGGACGGCGGCGACGGCGATCGCGTCGTGCTGGTGCTGGAGATCTCTCGCGACATCCGCCAGCAGGAACAGCTGGACGCCGTCTCGCAGGCGGCGCGCGACGCGGTCTGGCAGGCGACCGAGGTCGCCCTCGCTCGGCTGGTCCTGGTCCGGCCCGGCACCATCCCGCGCACGACGAGCGGCAAGGTTCGCCGGCGCAGCACGCGCGCCGGGCTCGCCAGCGGCGAGTTCAAATCGGTCTACGACGCCGCGGCCCCGCTCCCGGCCGAACAGCCGGGTGCCGAGGGCATCGAGGCCGGGATCTCTTCCTGGCTGCAAAAGATCCTGGGGCTGGCCGCACCGCCGGCGACGACGGCGCCGCTGCATCGGCTGGGTCTCGATTCGCTACGCACCATCGAGTTCAGCGAATGGTTGCGCACGACCCATGGCGCGCAATTCTCCCTGGCCGACCTGCTGGGCGGCATCACGCTCGCCGATGTCGCCGCCGCCGTGCGGCGCGGCGGCACTGCAACCGGCGCGATGCCCCCGGCCGATCCTGCAGCGGGACGCCGCGCCCACTATCCGCTGACCCGGACCCAGGAAGCGATCTGGGCCGAGCAAAGCCGGCTGGGCGACAGTACGGCCTATAATGTCCCGCTGGCCTTGCGCCTGCCGGACGACACGCCGTCCGTGGTGGTCGAAAATGCCCTGCGCGATCTGGCAAGCCGGCATCCCCTGCTGCGCTCCCGCTTCTTCGCGACCGACGCCGGGCCGGAACGGCACCTGAGCGAGACACCGGACGTTCCGCTGGAGATCGTGGACCTTTCCGGCATGACGGCGGACGCCCGGACGGCCGAGATGGCGGGCCGATCACGCCGCCCCTTCGAGATGCAGGGCCAATTGCTGTGGCGGGCCGTGCTGTATCGCTGGGAATCCTCCGGGACCGCCTTGGTGCTGACTTTCCATCACGTCATTTGCGACGGCTGGTCGGTTTCGGCACTCGGCCAACGCCTTGCCGCATCGATCGAAGGCGCGGCGATCGAGGCGCTGCCCACACCCGACCATGATCCGATCGACCAGCTGGTCGGTGAGGAAGAAGCCTATCTGTGCGGGCGCGAGATGCTGGTCGATCTCGAGTTCTGGAAGCAACGGCTGTTGCCGCCGCCGCCGCCGCTCGTGCTGCCGCACCGTCGGGACGAGGACAAGGCCGGCGAACAGCCGATCCATCTGCATCGAATCATGATCGGCGGCGGCCGGCTCGCCCGGGTGCGCGCGGCGGCCGAGGCGAACGACGTCAGCCTGCCGGCACTGCTGCTGGCGCTCTACGGTCTGTTCCTTCATCGCAGCATCGGCAACGACGACATCGCGGTCGGCGTCATCACGTCGTTGCGCATCCCCTCCCGTCACGGCGAGACGCTGGCGCCGCTGGTCAATCCGGTCGTGGTGCGCTCCCGTTTCACCGGCCCCGCGTCGGGCCGTGCCCGCGAATTCGTCACTGCGACATCGAACGAGCTGCGCACCGCGCTGGCCCACAATCGCCTGCCCCTGCCCATGCTGGTCGAGGCGCTGCGGTTGCCTACGGTGCCCGGCCTGCCGCCGCTGTTCCAGGCGGCGTTCGGCCATATCCGTCTCAACGGTTCGTTCGACGCGGATGCCGCGACCGCGCTGGCGGCACCCGCGTCGGCCTCGCGCCCGTTCCTGCTCCATGCCCAGGAGGGCTCCAATCCCCTCTCGCTCGCCTGGGTCGAGAGTGACGACGCCTGCTTCGGCGAGTTCGCCGTCCATCGGGCCTGGATGTCCGAGAGCGCCTCGCATCGGATGGGGGCTCAGCTCGACCGGTTGATCGACACGGTCTGCGCCGATCTCGACATGCCCATCGCCACGATCCCGATGGTGTCGGTCGACGAGCGCGGCCGTCTGGAGACCTGGTCCCATGGCGCACGCGCACCGCTGGCGATCCAGGCGGAGGGGCAGTCGCTCCACGCGCTGATCCTGGCGCAGGCCAAGCTGCATCCCGACCTGACCGCCGTCATCGAAAGCGATGGCATCGCCTGGACTTATGGGCAGCTCGCCCATCATTCGGAAAGCCTGGCAGCCCAGTTGCTGGCGCTCGGCCTCCTGCCCGGCGGACGGGTCGCGGTCTGCATGGAGCGATCGACCCTATGGCTGGGCTCACTGCTGGGCATTCTGCGGGCCGGCGGCACCTTCGTGCCCATGGATCCGCAGCAGCCGGCCGACCGCCGCGCGTTCATCGTCACGGACAGCGGCGCCGCCATCGTGCTGACGGAAGCCGGGGCGGAAACCGAATTCGCCGGCGACAAGATCGTGTTCCATCCGACGGCAGGACCGTCGAGCGACAATCGGCCGGCCTTGCTACCGGTCCACGAAACTTCCGCGGCCTATATCCTCTATACCTCCGGATCGACTGGCCGGCCCAAGGGTGTCGCCGTATCCCATGCGGCACTGCGCGAGCGCCTGTTGTGGAAGGTCGAGACGTTCGAAATGACGGAGCAGGACCGGGTGCTGCAGAGCATCCCGACCACCTTCGACCCGTCGCTGTGGGAGATCTTCACGCCGCTGCTGTGCGGCGCCGCCGTCGTGCTGGCGCCGGCGCAGACCGACCGCGAGCCGGTCCGGATCGCCGCATTGGCGCGGCGTCACGGCATCACGATGATGAGCTGCGTCTCGGGCGTGCTCATCCATTTGTCCGACGCTTTCGAAAATCAGCCGCCCTATCGCCTGCGCCGCGTCATCACCGGCGGCGAGGCCCTGACGGTCGCCGGTCGCCACCGTTTCCAGGCATTGACCGGCGCCACGGTCGATCATTTCTATGGTCCGACCGAGGCCACGATCTTCTGCACCCATCTGGCGCTGCCGCCGACGGACGCCGCGATCGAGGAGATCGCAGCGATCGAGTCGATCGGCCGGCCGGTCGCCGGCGCCACGGTGCAGATCGTCGACGAGCGCGGCCAGTTGCTGCCGATCGGCGCGGTCGGCGAGATGGTGATCGGCGGGTTGGGATTGGCCAACGGCTATCTCAACCGGCCAGAGGAAGATGCGAAGCGCTTCGTGCATCTGGACGGGCTGTCCGGCGAACGTTTCTACCGTTCCGGCGATTCCGGTCGCTGGCGCGAGGACGGTTGCCTGGAGATCGTCGGCCGCACCGACGATCAGATCAAGCTGCGCGGCGTCCGCATCGAGCCGGGCGAGATCGAAGCCGTCCTGCTCCAGGCACCGGGCGTGAAGGAAGCAGCCGTCAGCGTCGAGAAGCGGGCGACCGGCAACGTGCTGGCCGCCTGGGTCGCCCTCGGGTCCGAGGGCGCCACCGGCGTCGACGAGGATGTCCTCGACGCCTTCGCGCGCGGCCGGCTGCCCCATGCGCTTGTTCCGTCGATCTTCCATATCGTCGCCAAGTTGCCGACCCTGCCCAGCGGCAAGATCGACCGGAACGCGCTGGCCGAACTGGCGGCGGTGAGCCCGGCTTCGGTCGCGACCGCGCCCGGCGCGCACGTGGTCCGCAGTGTGATGGAGGGCCATCTGCTGCGCCTGTGGCGCGACCTGTTGCAGGCGCCCGATCTGCAGCCGACCGACGACGTGTTCCAAGCCGGTGCCCATTCGCTGATGGTCATGCGGCTGGTCGGCCGCCTGCACGCGGAAACCGGCCGTACCGTGCCGGCCGCGGTCTTCTTCGATCGACGGACCCCCCGTCGCCAGGCCTTGCTGTTCGACAACGAGGAGCGGGGCGCCAGTTGGGATCAGCCGACACTCAAGCTGCTGTCGCTCATTCCCAACAGCCGCAATCTCGTCTGCGTCGCGGCCGGGAGCGGCGACCGGGTGCGATTGGAGCATCTGGCCAAGGCGCTCGGGAACGACGTCACGGTCTGGGGGCTGCTGCCGCCAGGCACGACGCCGGACGGCAAGGCATGGACGATCGACAGCCTGTCGGATGCCTATGCGGCGCTGGTCGCCGAGATGCTGGGCAACAACGGCTGCGTGATGGCCGGCTTCTCCGCCGGCGGACCCTTGGCCCATGAGGCGGCCTGCCGCCTGCGCCGCACCGGCCATACGGTCGACGGCGTGCTGCTGTTCGACAGTGCGCATCCGATGCTGCCGGGCGTCAACGTCCGGATCTTCGGGCTGATCCGCAACGGTCTGGGCCGGCTTGGCCATCATTCCTGGATCGCCAATACCTGGCTGGTCGGGCGGGCGCGCCAGATCTTCGACGACCGCGGGCTCTATATCCACCTGGCCGCCCTGCCCGATTGGCGCGGCAGCCGCTTCGACGGGCCGATCACGATCATCCGCGGCTCTGTCACGCGCTGGATCAGCGGGCTGCTGTTCAGCCCCTGGCGCCGGCACGCGCAGCGGTTGGACTATGAAAACGCCCGTGGACTGCACGGCGGCCTGTTCCACAATCGGAACGTCGACGGCGTCGCCGCGATCGTCAAGCGGCTCATGAATAAATCTTGAACGCACGCGCGCTCGTCCTCTGGAGCGAGCTTGCGCCTCTCGATGCCGATCCCCCGCGCTGGAGCGCGCTCGCCGCCGATCTGCCGGCCAGCATGACGGTCGGGGTCGGCGACTCATTGCGCGAGAGCGACCGTCGCCTGCGCCTGCTCGGCCGGGTGCTGTTGGCACGCGCGCTCGTCCGGATCGGCGCCGGCGAATGCCATGGCCTGACTTTCGACAGCCTGGGCCGCCCGCACCTGCCCGGCGATCTCGACCCTTCGATCAGCCATACCGGCGGCCTCGCCTGCGCCGCCGTCGGCGTCGGGTGCCGCATCGGGGTGGACGTGGAGCGGCGCCAATCGATCGAGCCAGCGCTCTATGACCGCGTCCTCGCGCCCGACGAACGCCGGCATGCCGTCGGATCGAGCGATCCGGACGGCGAGTTCCTGATGTTCTGGACGATGAAGGAAGCGGCGGCCAAGGCGGACGGGCGCGGCTTGCAGCATGATCCGCTGGATCTGCTCTGCCGCATCGGCTCGGATGCCCAGAGCGCCACGGTCCAGGTCGAAGCGGTAAACTATCGGATCCGGTCGCTACCCCTGCCGGCCGGATGGCTCGGCAGCTTCGCGACCGACACGCCGCGAGACCTCGGTTTCACGGCCGAGGCCTACAGCTTCAGCTGATTGTCCCACCACTTGGCGACCCTGCCGATCGAGTCGGTATAGCCGAACTCGGCGATCGCGCGGCCTTTGACGTGATCGGTCACGGAATAGTCTTTCAGTTCCGGCTCGAGCAGCAGATCCGTCGTACGCTTCAGGTTCTGCGCCCGATTGGCGATGCTGCCGATGGCCATCGAGCGCGTCAGGATCTCGACGATGTTCGGCATGCCGACCGAGTTGGCCCAGGGGTTGAGCCTGTTCCACAGGATCCGCCAGCCCGACAGGCCGTAGTCATAGGAGTAGGACGTCGACACGCCCGCTTTCGGCGTCACGTTGATGACGATCAGCAGGCCCTTGCCGTTCAGCTTGTTCATGGTCTCGGTCGGCAGGCCGTCGAGCAGGCCGCCGTCGACCAGCAGGTCGCCGCCGCGGATGACCGGCGGCAGCAGGCCGGGCGGGGAATTGCTGGCCAGAACGGCTTTCCACAGGGAACCGGACGAGTGCACCACACTCTGCGCGCTCGTGAGGTTGCACGAGATGCAGAAGAACTTGCGCCACGAATCCTCGATCGCGCCATCGCCCATCAGATCGTGCAGGCCGCGCGAGAAGCGGCGGCCGGACATGAGCGATACGAGCGGCAGCGTGAATTGCTCGCCGGTCTTGACCAGAGACATGACGCCTTCGAGGATCTCGTCCGGCCCGCGACCCAGGGCGTACTGACCCGCGACCAGCGCACCGACGCTGGTGCCGCCGACCACGTCGACCGGTATGCCGTGTTCCTCGAGTGCCCGGATGATGCCGATATGGGCGAAGCCGCGGGCACCGCCGCCGCCGAACACGACGCCGACCGAGTTGCCGGTCAGGCTGCGCGCGACGCGGGCCCAGTCGGCCGCGCTGCCGGCGCGGACATGCATGTGCTGATGGCCCGGGCGCAGGGCCAGGTGATTGATCGTTCCGGACGGGACCGTGATATTGGGCGATTGCAGCAGCAGCGTCGTCCAGCGCTGCTCGGCCGTGGTCGCAACCTGACGCACGACCCGCTCGACCGGTCCGATTTCCGGTCGGGCCGAACCGTCTATCATCATCAGCACATGGTCGGCCTGCCGGGCGCAGAGCTGGGTCCACGGCGAATCATGCTCGTCGGCGACATAGAGAATGCAGGAGAAATGACGCTCGAGATCGTTCAGCCAGCGTAGCAGAGCGAAATTGCGCTCGGGCGCGTCGCCGGACTGGTCGTTGACCGCGTAGCCGGCCTCGGTGCAGATGTTGGACGTCAGCAGGATGATGGACCCACGCCGACCCAAGGCATCCGACAGCGCATTGGCCGATTCCCGGAGCGGCATGCCGGGCGTGGCCGCGATCAGGGCGAGCGATGGCAGGTTGCCGCCGTGCTGGCGGCGGAACCGGGCCATGCCGGTGCTGACGCCCTGGGCGGCCCGGACGAGGCCACGGGTGATCCCTTCGGGATCCCGCCGCAGGATTTCCAGATATTCGCGCTTATCGAGGCGGGCAACGGTGGTGTCGCGCCGGGCGATGATGTCGGCCGAGCGCCGCTGGTCGGTCATCAGGCCGAGTTCGCCGACGCTCTCGCCCGGGCCCATTTCGTTGACCAACTCGGCCTTGCCGTCCGGTCCCTTCTTCACCACGTCGAGGCGGCCGTTGATCACGACATAGATCGCGTCGGACACGTCACCCTGCCGGAACAGCACTTCGCCGCCGCGCAGCATGATCTGCTCGGCCATCCTGGCCAACTGGTTGGCGGTCTCGAGCGTCAGGTCGGAAAACAGGATGCTCTGGCGCAGGCCCAGCACGAGGCTGAGGAACGTGGCGCGCGCCACGGCCCGGTCCCAGATCGCCGACATTTCGGCTGGCCAGGACTGACGCAGCGCATTCGCCTGGGCGAGCGAGAGCCGCCACAGCACGGTCTCGGTGATCGCGGTGACGGTCATCAGCGACGGACCGGCGGCCGGCAACAGGGAAACCGACACCAACTGGCCGGGGCCGAACGTGTCGAGGTCGATTTCCTGATCGGTCAGGCCGCCATGGGCCTGCAACTGACCGGATTCGACGATCCAGAGGCTATCGGTCGTGTCGGATTGGGTAACCAGCGTGCCGTCCGCAGCGATGACCTGGGTCTCGAGCGAAGACACGATCACGTCGAAAAATCCGTCTTCCATGCCCTCGGTCATGCCAAGCGCGCTGCAAATTGCTTGTCTCGTACCGTTAACGCTCATCCGCGCGCACTTTCGCCAGCCTGCAGGTCGCGAGGTTTTGGAGTGTGCAGCAAGTAGTACGCGGGAATGGGGGCTCATCAAGGACAATTTATTTCAGCTGTTCGTTGCGAGATAACGACGCTGACCGGCTTCAAGCACGAGACAGGTCAAAACGCCCGTAAAGAAGGCACCAGTGTCGATGGCGATCCGATTCGGGAATTCTTCGGGCTGTGAGACGGGAGTGTGACCGTGCACGACGACCGCACCATGGGAAATCTTGGATCCGAGGAATGGACTTCTTATCCATAATAGATCCATTTCGCGCTGGCGAGCAAGTGGGACACCGGGCCTGACGCCGGCATGCACAAAGAAGAAGTCGCCGAGGCGGTGCTGAGTCACAAGCGAATCCAGAAAATCATGATGAGATTTCGGCAAGCGGTCGGACAGGTCTTGTGCCAGACGCGGCAATTCTTGGCCACCACGCCACGGTAGTCCATAGCTCGCAACGGTCGCAGCGCCGCCGATTGCAAACCATTTGGGACCTACCTCCTCGGGTTGTTCGAAAAACGCCATCATCATCGCCTCGTGATTTCCTTTGAGGTGGATGGCCGTGACGTTGTCCAGGGGGTTATCGATAAGCCGATCGAGAACATCGGCTGAGGAGGGCCCGCGGTCTATATAGTCCCCAAGGTAGACGATCAGGTGTTCCTTTGCCTGTGTCAGAATTAGGTCATGGCGGATTAATTCGTGAAGCGCATCAAGCGGTTCCACGCATCCGTGAATGTCGCCTATGACATAAAGCCGCAGGCCTTCGGGAACTTCTGGCTTTGTCAGTTGTTTATGCCCGCGTCGCCAGCCGAACATGCGATGGAAATCCGATACTAGAGGCTGTAGCGTCCCGGCGAGATGATCCCGTCCGGATCGAGCGCCTGTTTCAGCGACCGGACCGTTGTCCAAAAAATATCTTCCGGACGCAATACCAGATCCATGTTGTCGATATCGATGCGATAGGGCGTACAGCCGAGGGCGAAATACGCCTGGTTGAGCGCCCGCAGGCATTCCTTCGCCTGCTGCCGCCGGACTTGGTCGGCGCGGCTGAAGTCGATGCTGACGACGCCTTCCAGGGTCCGGTCCGTCATCAGGTTCAGGGTCACGGCCGGCTGGAACCCGAAACGGGCGCCAACCTGCACGGTAGCATCCATGGCCGCCTGGATCGTCGGGCCGTCCAGCGGAATCACCGGTGCCGAAAACGCGATGCCGCCGACGCCCAGGTCGGGATTGCCTTCGTGCGCCGATCGATCGGCCGACGGCCAGTAGACGCTGTGCAACGCCTCGCTCGTCGGCACACCGGTCGGCAGCCGCAGCAACGGCTCGACGCCCAGCAGGAACATTCTAAGTGCGCTGAGGCCCGGCAGACGGGAAACCTGTTTCGCGATGTTCAGCAGCTTCGGCGTCATGAAGCGCACGCGACCGAACCGGCTGAGCTTGGCGCGCACGCGGCGGCGCGATTCGGCGACATGGCCGGGCGTGCCCGCCACGACGCCGATGGCGCTCCATTCGCCGCGCATCTGCTTGTCAGCGATCGCCTGGGCCGCTTCCCGCGATGCCGGCAGGCCGGCCGCGACCAATTGCCGATAGATGAGCGGCGTGAGCGTGATCTCGCTGCGCCGCCGGTTGCCGACATGGACGATGGTGTCGAGCGAGCCTTCCTGGACCAGGTCGCGCATCGCCTCGAAGAACGCCGGCAGGTCGGCGGCGCTGAGGCTGACCAGGAACATGGCCTGGGCCGCCGGACGCGGCAGCAGCTTGATGGTCAATCCCACCACGATGCCGAGGTTCGACTGCAGGAACAGCCCGCCCAGATCGGGGCCGATCCCGAAGCGGCAGAGCGCGCCGATCTTCGATTCCGGAAAATGCGCGAAACCGGTCTTCAGCACCTCGCCCGTGCCGAGCACGACCTCGACCGACAGCACCTGTTCCGCCCGGAGCGAATTATAGGCAACCCCGCGCTCGAGCGTATTGCCGACCACGCTGGTGTCGGTCCCCGAGCCGGTGACGTCCAGGAAGAACCGGGAATTGGTCTCGGCCAGATGCTGGGCCAATTGCGCCTGGGTCACGCCCGGCTGCACGGTCACGACGCCATAGCGCTCGTCGACCGGCCCGATCCGGTTCATGGCGGAAAGATCGACGACGACATTGCCGCTCTGCACCGGCAGGCGGGAGCCGAGACCCCAGTTCTTGCCGCCGCTGATGGCATAGAGCGGGGTGCCGTGGCGCCGGGCCGCCAGCACGACGGCCTGCACCTCGGTCACGTCTTTCGGCCGGACCACGAGGGGGATGGTTCGCTCGTGCCCGCTGGTCGCCGCATGATAGTGCGAGATGTCCTCATCCTCGATGAAGACGTGCGAGGGGGAGGTGCTTTTCAATTCGGCGGCAAAGTTCTCCAAGCTCACGCTTCTCTCCTTTGCCGGAAAGCCGGCTAGCCCACCTGGCGTCCGAACCACGGTCCGATCAGATTGGCGACCGGCAGCGGCAGGCGTTTCCACGCCTCGATCTTACGCTGGTATTTTGGATTGTTGGGATTTACGTCAGGCATGGTTACTCCTTCCTTAAGAAAGAACTCGTGGTTCACCGGCCGCGGCTCGAACCCCCAGTTCTTCTTGAAGGCGTAAGGCCCGGTCTCGAGCTTGCTGCGGCCGAAATCGAAGGTCTTGTAGCCGCGCGCGGACGCCCGGCGCATGACCCGGAAATACATCAGGTCGGCGGCGCCCAGCTTACGCGCGTCCGGATCCGCGCCGGTGTAGTAGGGCATCACCTTGTCGCGGAAATAGAAGTTCAGCACCGACGACAGCGGCCGGCCATCCTGATAGACGGTCAGGATGTCCGCGTCGGCGCCGAACACCTCGAGCAGGGTCGCGATGTAGCGGCGCGAAAAGACCGGGGTGCCCAGGTTGCGCATGCTGAGCGAGTAGAGCTGGTAGAAACTCTTGAGATCCTCGTCGATCCGGTCGACGAGCGTCGATTCGACGGCCTTGCGGACGACGGCACGCTGCTTGCGCGGTATCTGCTTCAGGCAGGCATCCTCCTCCGCCTCGATCGGCCGCTCGAAACTGGCATAGATCCCGTCCTTGATCTGCCACGAGCCGTCGGTATGCGGGTTGGCGGGGTCGCGGTATTCGATGTACTCGGCTGCCGAATTCGCGAGCAGTGCCTGGGCGGCGCGGTCGAGCGCCAGGGCGGCCTCGGGCTCGTCGACCGCGGTCGAGCCGCCGACGCACCAGCCGGTGGCGACGAGGCGGGTACCGAACATCTTGCTGCGGACGAGCACGAGCGGCAGCACGCCGTGGATCTGGCCGTCGCGCGTCGCTTTCAGGAAATGGCACTTCTGCCCGAAGCTCTTCTCGATGACGGTGCGCCAGCCCGCCCGATGGAAGAATGTCGCCTGGGGACAATGCTGCACGAAGGCGTCCCACGCCGCCATGCCGGCGTCGTCGAGGGTGCCGACCTCATAGGCCGTGGTTTCGCCGGCGCCAGCCGGGCGATTGGACGTCATCAAAGACAAGCCCGAGGCTCCCGTAATTGTAGGCGACCGACCTAGTTCGACAAGAAGGAACCGAAGACCCGGTCCATGCGGTCCCAGCGGAAATCGGCGAGCAGCCGCTTCAAGCGCGGCTCCATCCGATCGAGGTTCAGGTAGTGGCGGAACTTGCCCTTCATCGACAGGCCCGGCACACGCGGCTGGTCCGGATCGATCTCCCACGGATGGAAATAGAAGATGCAGGGTCGCTTCGAATCCGAGTGCAGCCGCCGCACTGCCCAATTGAAGGCCGCGTAGGGCATCAGCCGGAAATACCCGCCGCCGCTGCAGGGGATCGTCCGCCCCAGCGCCTCGACCGTGCACATGGGGAACTCGACGAAAGCTTCCCCGGCGCGTGGCCGGAACGGGCCATGGGGCGCCTCGGGCATGCCGTAGAGGTCGTGATGGACCGGGAAGATGCTCGAGCTGTAGCGATAGCCCTCGGCCGCCAGCGCGTCGAACGCCCAGAGATTGGTCCGGCCGATCGAGAAGGTGGCCGCCCGATAGCCGGTCACCTGCTGGCCCGACAAATCCTCGAGGAAGCCGCGGGTCCGGCGGATGTCCTCGCGGAATTCCTCCGGCGTCTGGGACGTGACGAGATGATGCGCCCAGCCGTGGCTCGCGACCTCGTGCCCCTGGTCCGCGATCCGGCGGATCAGTTGGGGATAGCGCTCGGCAACCCAGCCCAGGCAGAAGAACGTAGCGGAGACGTTCGCATCGGCGAAGATCTGCAGCACCCGGTCGGTGTTCAGCTCGACCCGGCGCTCGAACTCGTCCCAGCGGTCCCGCGCGACGGTGCGGGCGAAGGCCTGGACCTGGAAGTAATCCTCGACGTCGACCGACATGGCGTTGACGATCTGCCCGGAATCCTGCCGGGCCGCGCGGTCGATCGGCGCGAATCCTGCAGCACTGATCGGCGATGCGGCTTGAGCCTGGAAGCTGGCGGTCTGCGGGCTGGTGGTCAAGGTTTCCTCCCGGCGCCGAGATTGACCTCGGAAATGTAGTCCGACAGGCTCAACAGCGCACGCCGAAACGCCATATCGTGGCGGCGCACCCGCTCTTCGAGTGCCGCGAGCCGGATCTCGTGATCGGAAGACAGGTCCGACACGCGATGCGACATCGCCGCAGAGATGCCGGTGCTGGTGGGATAGTGCGGCATCGATCCTTCCGGCTGGGTCGACGCGGTCTCCGCCTTCAATTCCTCCGCCACGTCGGCCACGTCTTCCACCGACAGGATATGGCGCTCGTCCAGGCAGAGATGCAGCAGCAGGCGCGCGCACAGCACGTTGATCCGGCGCGGCACGCCACGGGTATGATGATAGATCTCTTCGAACACGCCGTCGGCGAAGCCCGGATCGCCCGACCATCCCGCCTGCTCCAGCCGGAAGATCACGTAGTCCTTTACCTCGGACTCCTCCATCGGCAGCAGGTGGCAGGACGCGACGACGCGCTGCTGCAGCTGCTGCAGCTGCGGACTGGCGATCGCGTCGCGGAATTCCGGCTGACCCACGAGGATGGTCTGCAGCGGTGCGCCGTCCGGCACCTCGATGTTCGACAGCATGCGCAGCTCTTCGAGCGCCGGAAAGGGCATGTTCTGCACTTCGTCGACGATCAGCAGGCAGCGCTCGCCCGATGCGGCCGCCTCGGTCAGCAGCGCCTCCATCTGACGCAGCAGCGAGGCTTTGCTGCCGTCGGTCTCCGGCACGCCGAAGGCACTCACGATCATGCGCAGCGTGTCTTCGGCGTTGAGATGGGAGGTGACGATCCGGGCCACCCGGTATTGCTGCTCCTGCTGCAACCCGGCCAGGAGATGGCTGAGCAGGGTCGTCTTGCCGGCGCCCACGTCACCGGTGACCACGACGAAACCTTCGCCCTGGCTCAGGCCGAAGGTCAGGTAGGAATGCGCCCGGATATGGCCGCGGCTGCCGAAGAACAGGTTCGGGTCGGGCGTCAGCCGGAACGGGTGGCTATGGAATCCGAAGAATTTTTCGTACATGACCGGTGCTCAGAATTTGTGACTGAGCTGAATGACGAGCGCATCTTCGTCGGTCTTGAACGTGCCCGTCTCGTGGCGCCGCGTCAGATCGACCGTCATGTTGGTCTTTTCGTTGACCTTATAGGCGAGATTGACGCCGGTGAGCAGGCTGTTGGTCTTGCCCACATCCAGTACTGTGGCCGTATCCACCGTATGCTGCGCCTGGGCGACCAGACTGATCGCGGTCAACGGTCCGATATTGCGGCCGACCGTGGCGCTGATGTTCTCGGCCCGATCGCCGCCCCGATTGCCGCCGAAGTCGCGGGCGGTGAGCTGGCCGTTGAGGTTGAAGAAATTCAGCCCGTGGGTGCCGCCGACGCCGAACTGCAGGTTCCGGGACCGGTAGACCCCGTTCACCAGATTGTTGTTGGTCTGATTGGGAGTGGCCGGAAGACCGCCGACGGGGGTCACGAGCGCGCCGGTGGTATCGACCGTGACGCCCTGCAGCGCATTCGCCAGTGTCTGCTGCTGGGTCTGGACGGCGATGTCGTAGGTCGCCGTGAATTGCACGGTCGGGAAGACCTTGTAGGTCAGCGACCCATTCTCGTACGGCTTGTCGTAGCGCCGGCCATAGCGCAGCGTCAGATCGGTGCGCGGCCCCGGCACGAAGTGGATGCCTGTGTTCCAAAACACGCCGGACAAGCTGCTGGATGAGAAGCCGGACTGGTTTTCCGAGAAATTATCGTAGCCGACCGTGACCGGGATGCGGAACATCGTGTTGATCTTGTACTCGGCATCGGCCTCCGCCGTCTGCTGGTCGAGATGGGTCTCGGTTCCGCGCGAGACGCTCTGCGACAGCGACATGTCCCAGGTCAACTGGTTGAACAGCGCGCCGCTGGTCAGCTTGGCCGAAAGCGTCTGCTGCGTGCTGTCGTTGAGGTTGTTGGCGGTGGCATTGTTGCCGCCATCGAAATAGGCGACCTCGTTCAGCGAGTAGGACAGGGTCGAGACGGCCCAACTGCCCCATTTCTCCACGTAGGAGGGGGTGATGGTCGCGTTGGCGACCTGCGTCTGATTGGCGAGGCCGGATCGAAGCGTCGCCGCTTCGGGACCGGTCTGGGCGATCTGCTCCTGGTCGACCGAGGCGCGCAGGTCGATCAGGAAGATGTTCTTCACCGGCTCGAAACGGTCGACCGTCAGAAGGTCCTGGCGATAGCCGTCGAGCGCGCTGTGCGTGGCATAGATATCGCCGCTGACCGAATAGTTGGCGGTGATCTGCGTCCGTTCCGTCTTGCCGGAAACGTCGAGGCCGCCGGTGATGGTGCTGAGCCAATCGGATTGGGTATTCGTCGGCACCACGAAGACGTTGTCGGTGTAGGTGCCCTGGATGCTGCCGCTCGGCGTGATGGTGAAGGCCGGCTTGCGCTCCTCCACGGCATCGACGACGGTCGCGCCGATCTCGCCCGAGGCCGCCAACCGCGTCGCGGCGAGACTCTGCTGGCTTGCGTTCCCGTTTTGCTGGATCGCAACGTTCTGGCCCTGCTGGTCTTGCCCGCCGCCATAGGTCTGCGCCTCGGCCGGCAGGCTGAGCACGAGGACGAACAGCGAAGATGCAAGCGTCAGATGCGTGCCGAAGCCTCGGCGCGCATCCGCCGAAGCCTCCGTTCGACGGTCCAAATCAGACACCGCTTCTTAGAACCAGCTTTGCGGGATGACCAGAATATCGCCTGGCAATACCGCCACGTTCGCCGACAGGTCGCCATCGTTCAACAGATCCGTCAGGTGGACCTGATACTTGGCTTCCTTGCCGTTTTCCTGGCGCACCAGGATGGCCCGGTTGCCGGCGGCGAACTGGGTGATGCCGCCGACCTGGATCATCACGTCCAGCACTGTCATGCCGTCGTTATATTGCAGCGCCTGCGGCTTCGCCGCTTCGCCGACCACCCTCACCTGTTGCGAGTACGGCCCCTTGAAGCCGGTGATCATGACCGACACGATCGGGTTTTTGACGTACTTCTTGAGTTCGTCCTCGATCTCGCGGGCGACCACGACCGAGGTCTTGCCTGCCACCGGCAGGCTCGGCACCAGCGGCAGCGTGATCTGGCCGTCCGGGCGGACCGGAACGTTCGTCGACAGGTCGGGATTGCCCCAGACGAAGACCTGGAGGGAATCGCCGGGCCCGATCAGGTAGACGGGATGCGGCCGGGCCGCGTCCTGCGCCACGGGGGGGGCGTCGCCATACGAGGAACAGGCTGCGACGGAGACCAGTGCCAGCCCCTGCACCAGGATCGCGGCCAACCTGCCGAAACGTGAAAATTCTGACTTCATCTCGTCCCTCACGCCGTCATCACAACGTCGCCGCGAATTATTCCATGACTTGGTCCGCACGCAAGCTTTTCACGCATTGGCGAATGTTCCGTGCCCTGACTGCATGGCATCGTTTCCGAAGAAAGAAAAGAAATTTGACGAAGACGATGAAAATTTGGCATACCGACCCGCACTTTAGAACTTCGTCCGGTCAAACCGGCGCGGCCGCTGCGGCAGAAGTCGCCAGTCGACAGCAATGAAGCTGCGCGATTGAGACCAATACGTGAACCTTCAATTGCGCATCGATTATATTTATTTACCGTTAAGAGGTCGTTTCGGCCGATTTGGCGGCGCGCCATCTTGTAGCATGCCGCAAACCCACGTTCCGCTACCCGGCGGACCGTTAGGGGTATATTAATTATGGGCGGGTATTTGTCTTGGCAGCTAGGGGCTTAGCTATCGGATGCTTTGCCCGCGAACAGTGCCAGAAGGTTGTGGTTGATCTATGCAACATCTGTTGACGATGGTCCTGAGCCGCACGCCAGCTCTCTGGCAGCGGCGATGGCTGGCGGTTTTCGTTGCCTGGATCGTCTGCCTGATCGGTTGGCCGGTCGTCGCCCTCATTCCCAGCCATTACGTCTCCGAGACGCAAGTCTACGTCGACACGCAGAGCCTGCTGCAGCCGCTGCTGAGCGGGATCGCGGTCGACATCGATCCGAACCAGCAGGTCGAGATCCTGAAGCGGACGTTGACCAGCCGCGCCACGCTCGAGCGCGTGGTCAAGATGACCACCCAGCGCGATACGGCGATGACGGATTCGGCGCTCGACCAGGCGGTCAATACGCTGCGCCAGAATCTGAGCGTGCGCAGCGCGCAGGACAAGACCTTCACCATCAGCTACGATTCCCTGAGCGCCAACCAGGCCTATCAGGTCGTGCAATCCACGCTGAACCTGTTCATCGAGAGCAATTTCGGCACGATCCGCCAGAACCTGGACAATGCCCAGACCTTCCTGCGCGATCAGGTCGCGCAGTATGACGACCGCGTCCGCAAGGCCCAGGAAGCGCTGTCCACCTTCAAGCAGAACAATCTGGACGTCCTGAACGGCGGGAACTCCTATGGCGAGTTGCTGGGCAAGACCCGCGACGACGTCCGCGAGCAATCGGCCCAGCTGGACGACCTGAAGGCCCGCGCCGGCGAATTGCGGCGCCAGCTCGACGCGGAACCGAAATACGCCGCCGCCTCGACATCGACGACGACCTCGGATACCTCACCGGGCCTGGAGACGCGCATCCACGAGGTCGAGCAGCGGCTCGACTCGCTGCGCACCCACTATACCGATGATCATCCCGAGGTCGTGAACACGATCCACCTGCTGACGAACCTCAAGGCGGAATACGCCAAGCAGCAGAAGTCCGCTCCGGCGCAGCAATCGATGGGTTCCAACGAGGTCTATCGCCAGGTCAAGATCCAGCTGGTCGACACCGAAGCCCAGATCGCGTCCGGCAAGAACAAGCTGGAGCGGCGCCGCACCGAACTGGCGGCCCTCGAGCAGCAGGCGTCGAAGATGCCCGCGATCGACGCCGAGCTGCAGCGGCTGACCCGCGAATTCGAGACGGCCCGTGCCAACTACGAAACGCTGGCCCAGCGCCTGCAGGCGGCAAACCTGTCCGAGAGCCGGGAAAACCAGGCGGACAAGATCCAGTTCCGGATCATCGATCCGCCGCAGGTGCCGACCCGCCCCTCCGGCATCAAACGCTCGCTGCTGCTCACGCTCGTCCTGGCCGGTGGCCTGGCGCTCGGCGGCACGATCATCCTCATTCTCGTGATCATGCAGAAGACGTTCGTCGACAGTCAGCACCTGGCGCGGGTAACCGGATATCCGGTCGTCGGCACGGTCTCGCTCGCCCGCGACGAGCGCGAAGAAAATTCACACATGGTCAAGACCATCCTGTTCGGCGGTCTCTCCCTGGGACTCTTCATCATCTGGGGTGGCCTGATGATGGTGGAACGCGATGTCGGGCTGCCGGCGCTGTTGCCGAGCAAGCTCCGCCAAGGCCAGACGACCGCGCTCATGCCGCTCGACGGCATGCCGCGGCCCCACCACACCGCTTGACCCAAAATACGCGAGGCCATCAGCTCATGAGCGATATCGACAACGAGGGTGAGGTCGCAGGCCGCCGCCTTTCGCTTGTGGAACGCGCCGCGCAGCGGTTGTCGGACCAGGCCGGCACCGCGCCCCCGCCGCCGGCCCGGAAAATTCCGCCCAAGGCGGTCGCCGCCCCCCGCCCGCCCGTCCCGCCCCGGCTGGACGATGCGGCGGCCGACGCCGAGGCGCTGAAGTCCGGCAAGTTCGTCCACCTGAATCTCGACGCGCTGACGGCGCGCCACGTGCTGACGCCCCGCGGCGAGCGGAGCCGGATGGCCGAGGAATACCGGTCGATCAAGCGCCCCCTGCTGCAATACGCCCGCGCCTCGTTCAAGAAGCCCGAACTCAAGGGCAACCTCATCATGGTGACGAGCGCCATTCCGGGCGAGGGCAAGACCTTCACGACCGTGAACCTGGCCATGAGCATCGCCAAGGAGCGCGACCTCAACGTCCTGCTGATCGATGCCGATCTCAGCCGCCCGTCGCTCGCCTCGCGCCTCGGCATCGAGGAAAGCCTGGGCCTGACCGATCTGCTCGAGGATCCGAGCCTCGACGTGGCCCAGGTCCTGCAGCGCACCAACATCCGCAACCTGTCGCTGATCACGGCCGGGCGCCCGCATACGATGGGCACCGAGTTGCTCGCCAGCCGGCGCGCGGAAACGGTCATCAACGAGCTCGCCCGCCGCTATCCCGACCGGATCATCCTGTTCGATACGTCGCCGATCCAGGCCACGAACGAAGGCGGCGCTCTCGCCACGGAAGTGGGCCAGGTCATCCTGATCGTCGAGGCGGAACGCACGACCGAGATGGAGATCAAAGGCGCGCTCGAGATGCTGAGCGCCTGCCCGAACGTCATGCTGCTGCTCAACAAGACGAAAACCCGATTCGGTCGCTATTACGGTACGTACTACGGCACCTATTACGGGCAAGATGCTGAGCCCTGAGAGCCGGGACGCGGAGACCCGGTTGACGCTTTCCCCGCCGGTTCGGCCGGGTTCGAAATCCGTGTTCGGCCGCGAGCGCCTGCCCCTGGTGCTCGCGGCCGCCAGCCTGGTCCTGCTACTGGTCCTGTTCCGCGGAACGGCGTGGTCGATCGTCCATCTCTGGTACGAAGATTCTGCCTATAGCCACGGCTTCCTCATCGTGCCGCTGGCGGCATGGCTCGTCTGGCAGCGCCGCGACGCGCTGCTGGCCGCGGCACCCCGTCCGACGGCCTGGGCGCTGGTTCCGCTGGCAGCACTCTGCATGCTGTGGCTCGCCACGCAGGTCGTCAGCATCCAGGTCGCCAGCCAGCTCACGCTGGTGGCGCTGGCCGACTGCCTGCTACTGGCCATGCTGGGCTTCGCCGGCTTTCGCGTCCTGCTTTTTCCGGCGCTGTTCCTGTTCGCGGCGATCCCGTTCGGCGAAGGGCTGACGCCCCAGCTCCAGTCCTGGACCGCCAACATCGCCGTCGTGGCGCTGCGCGCGACCGGCATGCCCGTTTTCCAGGACGGCCTGCAACTGACCACACCGATCGGCGATTTCGCGGTGGCCGACGAATGCTCGGGCCTGCGCTTCCTGACCGCCACCCTGACCCTGGCCGTCCTGTTCGCCAGCGAATTCTATACGAGCTGGCGGCGTCGCTTCGCCTTCATGGCGCTCGCCCTGATCATTCCGATCATCGCCAACGGCCTGCGCGTCTATACGGTCATCCTGCTGGCCCGCGCGTTCGGCATCGAATTCGCGGCCAGTGTCGACCATGTCGTCTATGGCTGGGTGTTCCTGTCCCTGGTCACCGGCGTCCTGCTGCTGATCGGCTGGAGCTTCCGTCAGCCCCCCGCCAGGGTTTCGGCGCCCGACGTCGAGCGTCAGGGCGGGTCCCGGCCCCGGTCCGTGGCGATCGCCGCCGGTGCGTTCGTCCTGCTGATCGGCACGACGGTCGCCGCCGCCTCGCTGGCCCGGATCCCGGGACCGATCGCGGCGCTCGACCTGCCGTCGGCCACCGCTCCGCTCGATGCCGCCGCGGTCCAGTCCCTGCCCTGGCAACCCGAACTGCCCGGTGCCGACGCCCGCCGGTTCGACCAGGACACGGTCCAAGGTCGCCCCGTGACGCGCGCCGTCGCCTACTATGCCTGGCAACGCCAAGGCGCCAAAGCGGCAAGCGATGGCGCCACGCTGGCGCCGGAGAGCTGGACGCGGATCAATTTCGGCACGGCGAACGTGACGGTCGACGGCCAGTCCTTCGTCGCGCAGCGCCTGGTCGTGGCTCACGGCTCACGGCATTGGTTGATTTATTCATGGTATTGGGTGGACGATCGCTTCACCGGCAGTGCGGTCATGGCCAAGGTGCTGCAGATCCGCGGCCTGCTGCAGGGAAGCAACGCCGGCGCCGCCATTGCGATCGCGGCGCCGTTCGATACCAACGAAGATGTGGCGGTCGCCGAGCACGCCTTGGCCCTGTCGCTCGAACGGCAACAAGGCTTGAGCCGCGCGCTCGCGCACGCCGGCGGTATCTAGAAAGGGTAGCCTGATCATGTGCGGGATTGCAGGAATCTATCACGAGCGTGCCGACCGGTCAGTCGATCCGGACCTGCTGACGCGCATGAACGATGCGATCGCCCATCGCGGCCCCGATGGTGACGGCATCTATCGGACCGAAGGCGTGGGCCTCGCCCATCGCCGGCTCGCCATCATCGATCGCGCGGGCGGCCACCAGCCCTTGTTCAACGAAGACGGCTCCGTCGCCGTCACCTACAACGGCGAGATCTACAACTTCCAGGAGCTGTTCGAAGAGCTGCGCACGCGCGGCCATGTGTTCCGTACCCACTGCGACACCGAAGCCATCGTCCACGCCTGGGAGGAATGGGGCGAGGAGTGCGTGACGCGGTTTCGCGGCATGTTCGCCTTCGCCATCTGGGACAGCCGTCAGCAGACTTTGTTCCTCGGTCGCGACCGGCTCGGCATCAAGCCGCTGCACTATGCCTTCCTGGCCGACGGCTCCGTCGTGTTCGGGTCGGAGCTGAAATCCGTCCTCGCCCATCCCGAGGTCGATCGCGGCCTCGATCTGCATGCGACCGAGGATTATTTCGCGCTGGGCTACGTACCCGATCCCAAGACGATCTACCGCGCGGTCCGCAAGCTGGCCCCCGCCCATACCCTGTGCATCCGGCGTGGCCAGCCCAAGGCCGAACCGCGCCCTTATTGGGACGTCCATTTCGCCGAGACCAGCACGCTCAGCGAGGCCGATGCCGCTGTCGAGCTGGTCGAGCGGCTGCGCGAGGCCGTGCGCATCCGCCTGGTGTCCGAGGTGCCGCTGGGCGCATTCCTGTCGGGCGGCGTGGATTCGAGCGCGGTCGTAGCGCTGATGTCCCAGGAAAGCGGCCGGGTCATGGACACCTGCTCGATCGGCTTCGACGATCCGGCCTACGATGAATCCAACTACGCTCAGCAGGTGGCGAAGCTCTACAACACGCGCCACGCGGCCGAGACGGTGTCGGGCGACGAGACCGACCTGGTCGAACGGCTCGCCGGCATGTTCGACGAGCCGTTCGCCGACAGCTCGGCCATGCCGACTTACCGGGTGTCCGAACTCGCCAGGCGGCGCGTGACCGTAGCGCTTTCGGGCGACGGCGGCGACGAGCTGTTCGCGGGCTATCGCCGCTATCGCTTCCATGGCTATGAGGAGCAGGCGCGGCGGCTGATGCCGGCGCCGCTGCGCCAGCCGCTGTTCGGTCTGCTGGGCCGCACCTATCCGAAGCTCGACTGGGCGCCGCGCATGCTGCGCGCCAAGACGACGTTCCAATCGGTGGCGCGCGACAGCGTGGAGGGGTATTTCCACGGCGTCTCGGTCATCCCCGACGAGATGCGCCAGTCGCTCTATAGCGAGAAGATGCGACGCGACCTCGGCGGCTACAGTGCGATCGAAGTGTTCCGGGCCCACGCCGACAAGGCGCCGGTCGACGATACGGTCGCCCTCGCCCAATATATCGATCTCAAGACCTGGTTGCCGGGCGACATCCTGACCAAGGTCGACCGCACCAGCATGGCCGTGGCGCTCGAAGTGCGCGTGCCGATGCTCGACCATCATTTCGTCGAATGGGCGGCTACCCTGCCCCGCTCGTTCCGACTGCGCGGCAAGTCCGGCAAGGCGGTGCTGAAGAAAGCGTTCGAGCCCTTGCTGCCGAACGACATCCTCTATCGCCAGAAGAAGGGCTTCTCCGTCCCGCTCGCCAGCTGGTTCCGCGGGCCGCTCGCCGAGCGCCTGCGCAGCGCAGTGCTGGGCCCGATGATGGCGGACAGCGGCCTGTTCGACCGGGCGGCCTTGAAGCAACTGGTCGACGATCATCAGTCCGGGCGCAGCGACCATGCCGCGGTCCTGTGGTCGCTGATGAGCTTCGAATCCTTCCTGCGTCAGGATGGGCGCGCGCCCGGTGCCGATCTCGGCTATGCGGCGTGAGGCTGTCCTGGGCTAGGGCGGGCGCAGCCGCGCTCTGCCTCGGCGCCGCGGGAGCCGCGTCCGCCGACGACCTGCCGCAGACGATCCGCCTGGTGAAGCCGGCGATCGTCGCGGTCGGCTCCTACAAGAAGGACCGGGCACCGTCCGCGATCGTCGACGGCACCGGCTTCGTCGTCGGCGACGGCCTGACCGTGCTCACGGCCGCCCATGTCTTCGGCCGCAAGACCGTCGATTTCGAGCGCTGGGTGATCTATGTCGGCCATGGCGACGACGCTCAGCTGCGCGACGCGCAGATCCTGTGCACCGACAAGGAACACGACGTTGCGACGGTGCGCTTCAACGGTGCCGCCGTGCCGGCTGCCAAGTTCGCACCAGCGGAGGCGGAGGTCGAAGGGCGGGACATCGCCTTCACCGGTTACCCGATCGGCGCCGTCCTGGGGCTGTATCCGGCGACGGCGCGGGGCATCATCTCCGCCCTGGTGCCCGCGGCCATCCCGCAGAATACCGGCGCGGCCCTGACCCCCGACATGATCCGCCGCCTGCAACAGAATTTCAAAGTCTACCAGCTCGATGCCACGGCCTATCCCGGCAACAGCGGCAGCCCGCTCTACCGCATCGACAACGGGCAGGTAGTCGGCATCGTCGACAGCGTCTATGTAAAGCCGACCAAGGAGTCGGCGATCGCCTCGGCCGTCGGCACGCCCAGCGGCATCACCTATGCCATCCCGATCCGCTATGGTCGCGAGTTGCTGGCCAAACCCGGCTGCGGCGGCGGCTGAAGAAATCACAAGGGCGGGCAAGACGACGTGGATACGGAACAGGATCTGAAGCAGGTGCTGGTGGACGTGCTGAACCTCGATGCTCGGGCGAGCGCGCTCACCACCGACAGCCCGTTGCTGGGTGCCCTGCCCGAACTCGACAGCATGGCCGTGGCCGCCCTGATCGCCGCGATCGAAGATCATTTCGCCGTGACGTTCGAAGACGAGGATCTGACCGAACAGACGTTCGCCACGCTAGGCTCCCTGGCATCGGTCGTCGCGGCCCGGCGCGCCGGCTGACATGGCGTCCGACGGCACGGTGCAGCCGCTCTACCTGGACGGCCCGAACGGCGCGCTGTTCGCCGTCTGGCATCGGCCGGCGGGTTCGGCATCCGACACCGTGCTGTACCTGCCCCCCTTCGCCGAGGAAATGAACCGCTCGCGCCGAACCATCGCCCTGCTGGGACGCGCCATGACAGCCCGGGGCCTGGGCCTGTTCGTGCTCGATCCGTTCGGCACCGGGGACAGTGCCGGCGGTTTCGAGGAGGCGAGCTGGACCGGCTGGCTTGCCGACGCCCAGGCGGCCGTTCGCTTCATCACGGCCGAAGGGCATCGGGTCGCCGGTACCATGGGCCTGCGGACGGGCGCGCTGCTGGCGCTGGCCACCGCGCGGACCGAACGCCTGGAGCGGGCCGTCCTGTGCCAGCCGGTCGAGAGCGGCCTGGCCTTCGTGACCGGACTGATGCGCAGCCGCATCGCGGGTGCCCAGGCCGGCGACGGCCCTCGCGTCACCACCGCCGGCCTGCGCGAAACATTGGCCACCGGGTCTTGCATCGAGATCATGGGCTACCAACTGTCGCCGGCCTTGTGTGCGGGGCTCGAGGCCGCCACCCTGGTCGAGGCGGGCAGCGGGTTCGCCGGCCGGATCGACTGGCTGCAGCTCACCTCCCGGCCGACCGGCCCTTTGCCGCAGAAGACCGCCGACGAGGTCGCCCGGCTCGCCGCGGTCGCTGCGGGCACCGTCGCGAGCCAAGCCGTGGAAGCTCCGTCCTTCTGGTTGCTCGAAGAACCGCCGCCAGCAGATCGTTTCGTTCTCGAAACGACTGACGTTTGGTTCAGCGCCGGCCCGGCGACGGCGGCATGATGGCACGACCTGCGGGTGACGCCTGGAGCGAGGAGATCCTCGACATTCCCTGCGCCGGCCATCGGCTGCTGGGCATTCTGGCCCGGCCACGGGTCGGCAACGGCATCGGCCTCGTCATTCTGCCGGGCGGTGCCCAAACGCGGGTCGGCGCCCATCGGCAGCACGTCCTCCTGGCCCGCTCCCTCGCCGAGCGCGGCATCGCCACGCTGCGGTTCGAGGGCCGGGGCATGGGCGA
>NZ_DASZBY010000155.1:0-7280 GCF_035943795.1 Aliidongia sp.
TATAGGCCGTGTAGAAATCGCCGCCGACCAGGAACCAGGTGATGATCGTGCCGAACCGCCGGCCGCCCAGGCCCCATTCATGGAGCTGCGTCATGTCGCCGGCGCGCCAGCGGGCCGCGAAGAAGCCGATGACCGTGACCAGCGCGAAGAACAGGATGAAGACGCAGAGCGCCGTCCAGTTGATCGTATCGCTCATTTGACCTTCCTATAGACAAGGTAGATCAGCAGCGACGTCAGCGGCACCCACGCGAACTGATACCAGTAGAAGAACGGAAAGCCGGCGATGGCCGGTTCCTTCGCGTTGTAGAACGGCAGCCAGAGCAGCGCGATATACGGCAGCAGCAGCCCCCATAGCCACACCCCACCAGACTTCTCGGGATTTCCTCGAATATTCACGTTGCCTCCCCTCAAGAAAAACCTTGCCCTTGCGAAGAACGGCCTCGTCCCGAGAGCATCGATCGGGTCGGAGTGCGGCGGGCAGGATGATTGATTGGGCCCCAGGTTACAGGGTCATTCCCGATCCGCCTCCCCCTACCTTCGTTCATTCCATGGGTTGGGGGTCTGGCCGCCGGGAAACGATCGCTGCCATGCGACGCCGCGCGTCGTCGGGTCGACAGGGCGGCAGCCAAAGGGACCGCCAGAGGTCCGCATCTCGATGCAACGGATAATTGGCCCGGAGGGACAATAGTTCACGCCGGCTCAATATCTGCGCGCGCATGGTTCGATCGAGAACAGTCGAACCCTGCCCAACGATCGCCACCGCCCTGTAAGGCCTGATGCGGGATGGCGGAGGATATCGGGTGCAAGGAGCCCGGGTAGCCAGAGATGACATTGCCAGTATGCCAGTCCAGCTCTCCGATGCCGGTCGACGATATCGAGCGGCTGCGGTCGCTCGACCGCTATCGGATTCTCGATACGGAGCCGGAAGAAGCGTTCGAGCGGATCACGACGCTCGCGAACCGCATACTGGGCGTGCCAATCTCGCTCATCTCGCTCGTCGCCGAAGATCGGCTGTGGTTCAAGTCGCACAATGGTATCGACGCCACGGAAATGCCGCGCGAGCAGACGTTCTGTGCGCACGCCATCATGAGCGACGAGCTCTTGGTCATCGAGGACGCGCTGGAGGATGCTCGCTTCCGGCAGAACTCGGCAGTCATCGCGGCACCCAACATCCGCTTTTACGCCGGGGCACCGCTCAAGGCGCCCGACGGTCACCGGCTCGGCACCCTGTGCGTGATCGACCAGGTCCCCCGCGTGCTGACCGCAGCCGAATGTGAGGTCCTCGAGGATTTCGCGGCGATCGTCATCGACGCCATGGAACTGCGCCTCGCCGGCCTGCGCGCGCTCGAGGAGATCGCGGAGCGGCAGCGGCTGGCGGACGAACTGCGGGATGCGGCACGCCTTTCGGAAGAGGCCCGCGCCGCTGCGAATGCGGCCAACAAGGCGAAGTCCGAGTTCCTCGCGAACATGAGCCACGAGATCCGCACGCCGTTGAACGGCATCATCGGCATGAACGGCTTGCTGCTCGGCACGCAGCTCTCCACCGAACAGCACAAATACACCGAGGCCGTGCGGTTTTCCGCCGACGCGCTGTTGGACATCCTCAACGACATCCTCGACCTTGCCAAGCTGGAGGCCGGGCGTCTCGAGCTCGAGGCCATCGATTTCAGCCTCGAGGCGGTCGTCGAGGATGCGGTCGAGCTGATGGCGGCGAACGCACGCGAAAAGGGCCTCGAAATCGCCGCTTGGCTTGACGAGACCGTGCAGCAGCCGCTCCGGGGCGATCCGACGCGGCTGCGCCAGATCCTGCTCAATCTCGTGTCGAATGCGATCAAGTTCACCGACTGTGGCTCGGTAGTCGTCGAGGTTCGCGCGACGGAGGCCGGTCCTGGCCACATCGGCCTCCGCATCGAGGTGCAGGATACCGGTGCGGGCCTGTCCGACGCGACCAAGGCACTGCTGTTCCACAAGTTCCAGCAAGGGGACGGCTCCGTCGCCCGGCGCTTCGGCGGCACGGGGCTCGGGCTTGCCATCTGTCGTCAACTGACCGAGCTCATGGGCGGCGAAATCGGCGTCGCAGACCGGGCCGGCGGCGGCACGATCTTCTGGCTGTCCCTCGTCCTGCCGCGCGGCGAGGCGAAGCCGGCCGTGCGGCGCCGGGCGGCGCCGGACCTGGCCGGCACGCGCGTGCTGATCGTCGACGACGACGACGTGAACCGGCTCATCTTCGCCCGCCAGCTCGCAGCGCAGGGCGTGCTGACCGACGAGGCGTCGGACGGTGCCACCGCACTCGCGATCCTGCAGGCGGCGGTCGAAGACGGCGCCCCGTTCGACGTCGTGCTGACCGATCGGATGATGCCGGCCATGTCGGGCGACCTGCTGGCCGCGACTATCCGCCAGTCGGCCGGCTGGCCGCAACCGAAGCTGATTCTGGCCTCTTCCGTCGGCGCGCCCGCTGGAAATGCGGCCGCCCTGGGCTTCGATGCGATCCTCGCGAAGCCGGTCCGCCGCAAACAGCTCGTCGACTGTCTGGCTCGGATACTGAGCGGGCGAACCGGACCGGAACCGGATGTCGCCAAGGCACCAGTCACCCCGGCCGGCAGCATCCGTGGCCGGATCCTGATCGCCGAGGACAATACCATCAATCAAGAGGTCGCCCGTGCTCTGCTCGAGCGGGCGGGTCATTCTATCGATCTGTGCAGCGACGGCGCCCAGGCGGTCGCCGCCTGGGCCGCCGGCGCTTACGACCTGATCCTGATGGACGTGCAGATGCCGGTCTTGGATGGGCTGGCAGCGACGCGCGAGATCCGCCGGCACGAACCGCCGGGTCACCGGATCCCGATCATCGCCCTGACCGCCAACGCCATGCGGGGGGATGCCGAACTGTGCCTCGAAGCCGGGATGGACGATTATCTCTCGAAACCGTTCGATGCCACCCAGATCCTCACGGTCATTGGCCGCTGGCTTTCCCCGCCTAAAGCGGAATGAGATTAGGTCGGGTTCCCGCGCTTTGTCTGCTTGGTGGACCGGTCGTCCGTGCGGGCGACCTCGATTTCCCTCAGCTCCAACATCGCCGTGACGATCTTCGGTGGGTTTACGCCGTTTGTCGCGGCATGGCTGAGTACTTGGCCGGTGCGCGTAGCTACGTGCGGCTCCGATCTATCCGGCCGCGAATTCCTTGCGCAAGGTCGGGAGGATCCTCTCGGCGAGGATGTCGATCTGCTCCAGAACGGCCTTGAGCGGCAGGCCGCCGCCGTCGATGAAGAACAGCTGCCGCCCGTAGTCGCCAAAATGCGCGCGAAACCCGAGTGTCTTGTCGATGACCTCCTGTGGGCTACCGACAGTGAGCGCGGTCCGACCGGCAACCTCTTCCAGAGATCCGGCGCCCTGATAGACCCGCATGTTATGGAAGAACGGCCGATACTCGCGCATTGCATCCTGGGAGTTCGGGCGGACGAAGATCTGACCGCCGACGCCGACCACGGCCTGCTCGGCGGTGCCGTGCCCATAATGGGCGTAGCGCTCTCGATATAGAGCGGCCAAACGGCCGAAATGGCTCACCGGGCCGAATAGGTTGTTGGAGAAAAAGCCGTCGCCGTGAAGGGCGGCCTGATCGGCCACGTCAGGGTTTCGGACAGACCCATGCCAGACAAAGGGCGGTTTGCCATCGAGCGGGCGAGGCGTCGACGTGAAGCGATCGAGCGGCGTGCGGAACCGGCCGCGCCAAGAGACCGCTTCCTCCGTCCACAAGCGGCGGAGCAATGCGTAGTTCTCGACCGCGAGTTCGTCGCTGGTCCGAATATCATGACCGAACCAGGGGTACACGGCCGCCGTATTGCCGCGGCCGAGCATCAGGTCGAGCCGACCGTCGGCGAGATGCTGGAGCATCGCATAGTCCTCGGCGATCTTGACCGGATCGTTGGTGGTGATCAGGGTCGTCGACGTCGATAGCGTGATCCGGCTGGTCCGTGCCGCGATGTAGGCGAGCAGCGTCGTCGGCGAACTCGGCACGTAGGGCGGGTTATGGTGCTCGCCGATCGCGAACACATCGAGGCCGGCCTGCTCCGCATGGATCGCCGCCTGGGCGATCGCCTTGATGCGGTCATGCTCGCTGGGCGTGGTTCCGGTCAGCGGATTGGGCGGGTTTTCGCCGACGCTGAAGATGCCGATCTGCATGATTTTCCTTCAAGCTATCGCTAAATCCGGCCAGGTCCGGTGGCCGGTGCCCAAGGCGCTTTCCAAGGCCACGGCGATCCGCAGCAGCCGATGGTCTTCGCCGAAGCGGCCGGTCAGTTGCACGCCGACGGGCAAGCCCAGGCAATCGAACCCGGCGCGGATCGCGCAAGCGGGCAATCCCGTGAGGTTTTGGGTAGCGCAGAAGCCGATCACCGCGGTCCGCAGGTCCAGGGATCGACCGTCATGATCGACCCGCTCCAAGTCGCTGCCGATGCAGGGCGGGGGCACGGCCGAGACGGGGCTGAGCAAGACGTCGGCGTCGGCCAGCAAACCGCAGAGTGCCGCACCGAACGCCGCCCGTCGCTCGGCCGCTTCGACATAGTCAGCGAATTGGTATTGCCCGGCGAGTTCGAGGCGAGCGCGGACGTCGGGGCTATAGTCCGCAGCGCGCGCCGGATAGAGCCCGAGCTTTTTTTCGTGCAGGATGCGGGCTTCGGCGTTCAAGGTCGGTGCGAGAATTCGATAGGGGTCTGGACGCTGATGAAGCGGCCAGCGCGTCTCGAGCACGCTCGCACCCAGCCCACGAAGACATGAGCATACTTGGGCGAAGGTGTCGGCGTGATCGCCGACCAAGGCCACCGGATGCAATTCATCGACGACGAGAATCCTGACGCCGCGCAGATCGGCCGTCTCCGGCTTGGGCAGCGTCCCTGCGGGGGCGCATGTTCCATCGAGAACCGACAGGATGCCTTGAAGGTCGGCCGCCGATCGTGCCATCGGACCGACATGGTCGAGCGAGGGCGCCAAGGCAAAAGTGCCGGTGCCGGGCACCCGGCCGCGGCTCGGCTTGAGCCCGGCGGTGCCGCAGAAGGCCGACGGAATGCGGATCGATCCACCGGTGTCGGTGCCCAGCGCGATCGGCACCAGGCCGGCGGCCAGGGCTGCAGCGGATCCACCGCTCGATCCGCCCGGAATCCGGGTCAAATTCCAGGGATTGCGCGTCTGCCCGTGCAGGGAGCTGCTCGTCGTCAAGCCCCACGCGAATTCATGGGTCGCCGCCTTGCCGACCAGAATGGCGCCGGCAAGACGCAGCCGGGCGATCGCCGTCGCATCGGTCGTCGGAACATTGTCGCGATAGAGGACGGAGCCATAGGTCGTGCGGACGTCCGCGCTATCGAGCAGATCCTTCGCGACGAAGGGCAATCCGTCGAGAGGGCGGGCCGTTCCGCTTTGATAGCGGCGTTCGGAAGCCCGCGCGTCCTGGATCGCCCGATCGAGGCACAGAGTGGTCAGTGCATTGATCGTGGGATTGATCGCTTCGATCCGCGCCATCGTACTGCGCAGGGTATCGACCGGCGAAAGTGTCTTGTCTCGGAACAATGCCAGCAACTCGGTCGCGGATCGGGCAGGCGGCAGCGTCACCACAGGGACCGGATGAGCTCTTCGAAGAACTCGGGGCCGAGTCCATCCAGGCGCGCACAATCGTCCGGGAAGTGGTGCCGGACCAGCGCCGCTATTCCTGGGGCCAAAGCTTGGTCGATGCCGACGTCGCGCAACCGATAGGGCAGGTCCAGGTTGCGGACCAAACCTTCGACGACTTCGGCTGCGGCTTCCGGCTGATCCTGGCCGGGCGCCAGAACGGCCGAGATTCTAGCAACCTTCGCCGGTTCGGTTCTGGCGAACGCCCGCAGGACCGGCGCCAATGTGATGCCGGAGGTCACGCTATGGGCAATGCCATAGGATCCGCCCAGCACGTAGCCGATCCGGTGACTGAGTGCGACGCGGATCGTCGCCGGCGCGAAATAGCACATCCAGGCGGCCAGTTGCGCCTCGAGCCGGACGGCAATATCTCGCGGACGAGGCGAGCGCAACGCGGCCGCCATGCGGGCGATCCCCTCGAACGCGACCAGGTCTGTAATCGGCCGATCGCCGGGCAGCAGAATGCCTTCGATCGCATGATCCAACGCCTTGATGCCGGAGCTGAACCAGAGGGTATCCGGTGTCGACAAGGTCAGTTCCGGATCGAGGAAGATCAGGCGCGGCGTGACCACGGGGTCGGCGTATGCGCGCTTGTATGGCCCGCGATCGCCTTGTTCGAGCACGCCGTAGACGTGGGCGAATTCGGCGCCCGACAAGGTCGTCGGCATCGCGATGATGTCGGGTGCGGTACCGGAATTCTGAGCGATGCGCGCGGCCAGGGCCTTTGCCGCATCGATGACGCTGCCGCCGCCGAAGGCGATCAGCACGTCGGCACCGGTCTGGGCAACCATGAGCTGGGCGGCATCGAGCGCCGACACCGGCACATGAGCGGGCAAATCGTCCAGCATGCCGGCAAACCGATCACCCAGGATGCGTTGCAGGCCGCGGACGTGCTCGCCCTGGCGCGTCAGGCTGGCGGTCGTCAGCAGGAAGGCGCGCTTGGCGCCCAATCGTGCGAGTTCTTCCGGCAGGCTCGACCGACAGCCCGGCCCCCAGATGACGCTGCGGGTCGGTAGGGTATCGTGCCGTCCCGCTCTCGGCGCGTCGAGGATAGGGGAGGCGGGAATCGGGGATGGGATCATCTTGTCTACTCGGAGATCGGCTCGAGTTTCGCGGCCATCTCGGCCTGACGGTCTTCCATCCGGGGCGGAAACTTCAGATCGCGGCCGAGGGTTTCCCAAGTCTCGTCCTTCAGCCAGCCCTTTTCATGGGTCACAGCGGCTTCGAACAGGGCGCCCGATGGCGTGCGGACATAGATCGACTTGAAATAGTTGCGGTCCTTGATCTCGGAAACGTCGACGTATCCCTGACCCTCGAGATGCAGCTTCAAGGTTTCCTGGATCGTCAGGCCGGGCAGATCGAACGCGATGTGATGGACCGTGCCGGGCGAATAGCTCCAGCTGCCCTGCGCACGATCGGGCTCATGCAGGACTTCGAGCATCCGGCGCGCCTTGCCTTCGCCCACCATGAAGCGGGTCTCGCAGCCATCCGGCCCCTGGTTCTCGAAACCCATGCCTTCGGTCAGAAAGGCCGCGAACTGGGGCAGGTCGCGGGCGGAAATGGCGACGGACCACATGCCTTGGATGGCGGCCGTGGCCGGCACGCCGCCCTTGGTCCAGACACCG
>NZ_DASZBY010000156.1:0-3829 GCF_035943795.1 Aliidongia sp.
CCCGCTCGACGGGGGCGCCGGCGCCGATGCCGACACCGAAGACCGCCTCGAACTGGCGCGGAGCGATGCGGACAACCTGGCGCAGGTGCTGAACAAGACCATCGTCGCCTGGATCGTCTGGATCAACATGCCGGCCGCTCGGCCGCCGGCGCTCGCCTGGGAGATCGATGCCGAGGAAGACCTCACGGCCCGCGCCGATCGCGACGGCAAGGTCAACGCCATGGGCTTCGATCCGAGCGAGAAATACATCAACGAGACCTATGGCGGCGAATGGACGAAGAAGGCGACACCCGAGCCGGCGCAGCTCGGCGCCGATGGCTTGCCGGTGCCCGCCCAGGACGCGGAATCCAATCCGGAAAACCCGTCGTTTGCCGAGCAGCACGAACATGCGCCCCCGGCCGGGCTCACCGAGACGCTGGCATTCGCCGGCCAGGCGGCCGACCAGGCCGACAAGGTCATCGCCGGTTGGGTCGACCAGGCGCGAAAGATGTTCGCCGATGCCGGGTCGCTGGAGGAGGCGCGTGATCGGCTGCTCGACCTCTATCCCGGCATGTCGGGCGGGATGTTCGCCGAGGTGATGACCCAGGCGATCGCCGTTTCGAACCTGGCCGGCCGGGAAGGCGTCGGTCGTGGCAAATGACGCCGACGCCGGCGACGACTATGCGGCGCTCCCCTTCAAGGAAGCCCAGGACCATCTGAGGGCCAAGATCAACCTGCCGTCGGCCAAATGGGCCGACGTGCTTCATGGCGCCCATACCCAGGCTTTCACCGTCGCCGGCGCCACCAAGGAAGGCATGCTGGTCGACTTCCATGCGGCGATCCAGAAGGCGATCGACGACGGCACGACGCTCGCCGACTTCCGGCAGGACTTCGACGGCATCGTCCAGAAATACGGCTGGAGCTACAACGGCGGCCGGGCCTGGCGCACGCGCCTGATCTACGAGACCAACCTCACCACGGCCTACTCGGTCGGCCGCTACCAGCAGATGACCGATCCGGACGTGCTGCGCGTCCGGCCGTTCTGGATGTACCGGCATTCCGATGCGGTGAAGCATCCCCGGCCGGAGCACGTCGCCTGGAACGGCCTGGTGCTTCGTTACGACGATCCGTGGTGGAAGACGCATTACCCACCGAATGGCTGGTATTGCCACTGCACGGTCGAGCCGATGTCGCTTCGCGAGCTGCGGGCGCTGGGCAAGAGCGGCCCCGACCAGGCGCCGGCGTCCGACGACAGCCTGGTCACGCTCAACACGACATCCGGACCGCTGCAGATCTCCGTCCCGAAGGGCGTCGATCCGGGCTGGGGCTATAATCCGGGCGAGGCGGCGCATGGCCGGCCGCCGGACAGCCCGATGCAGGCGTGGGAGGATGGTCAGAAGAAATGGGAGCCGCTCCCGCCGTTCGATCGCCAGGACCCAGCCCGCACCGCGCGGCTGCCGGTCGACGAGCCGACCGCGAAGCTCGGGCCGACCACGGCCAGCTCGGCCGAGATGATCGCGGCCGTGAAGCGCGCGATCGGCGCCGACAGCGCCTCGATCCCGTTGCCCGACGGCTCGACCGTCCAGGTCGACGCCACCGACCTCGGCGCGCACCTGGCGCTCGATCGCGGCCCGTTCATTCCGTTCCTGCCCGAGATGATGTCGAACCCGGCCGAGATCTGGCTCGCGTTCGAGCGCAACCTGGTCGACGGCCGCGTCGTGCTGCGCAAGCGCGTCTTGAAGGTGATCCACACCGGCAAGCAGCGCGGCCTGGTGCTGGTGATCCAGTCGGTCGCCGGCCGGCTCGAAGCCTGGACGTTCTTTCGCAGCAACGACCCGAAATACATCGAGCGCCTGCGCATCGGCCGGCTGATCTGGTCGCGGAATGTCGAGTGAGGAGGTCCTGACGATGCTGCCGTCACGCCGCCGGGCGAGGGTTGTCGGGGCAGCATCCCAACCGCACGCCTTCGGTAGGACATAGATTAGCATGGCCGGCCTACCGTTCAAGCTGACCGTTACCGACAAGGACGTGCTGCGCGCGCTGGGCGACCTGGCGCACAAGGACGGCGGCCTGGTCCGGGCGAGCCTGAAGAACATCGGCATCGCCATGGTGAAGTCGGTGCGCAAGCGCTTCGACGCCGAGCAAGCGCCGGACGGCACGCCATGGAAGCAGCTGTCGCCAGCCTACAAAGCTGGGAAGAAGGGCCAGAAGATCCTGCAGGAAAGCGGGATGCGCGGCGGGCTGCTGGGCACGATCGTGTGGCAGCTGCAGGGCAGCGACAAGGTCGCGATCGGCACCAACAAGAAATATGCGGCGGTCCACCAGTTCGGCGCCACGATCCTGCCGCGCAGGGGCGACTTCCTCGTGTTCAAGCTCGGCGGCCGCCTGGTGTTCGCCCGCAAGGTCGTGATCCCGGCCCGGCCGTTCCTCGGCATCTCGGTCGCCGATCGGCAGACCATTCTCGACACGATCGAGGATGTCGCCGCGGCGAATTGGAGCGGGACGGCCCATCCGTGAGCGCGTCCCACGCAATGCCGGCCTCAGTCTGGCGACTGCTCCAAGCCATAGTCGAAGTTTTTGACGATCTCGTGTCCCCCGAGATCAAACTCCAGGTAATTCTGAGCCCCGACCGAATATTCCCAGACCGTCCAAGTCAGGGTGCCGAGGGCGGGATGGTCGACTTCGCCCTCGTATTCAAGCTCGTATCCCATTGAGCGCTCTTCCGAACTGACACGGTTCCACTCCAACCTGTTTGACCCGATCCGATATACGGTCCCCGTATCCTTGTGACGGACCTCCGCGATCCCTCTGCAAAATGTCTTCATCTTCAATTAACTCCCATTGATGCGCATCAGTGCGCTTCTCGGAATGTAGCTCCGCGAAACGGCAAATCCAGTCGACCAGGGATGCGCCCAGATGGCCCTGCGGAAAATCGATGCCCAAGCGTCTCGGAGGGTGGAAGCGCCGATCGGCCGTCCATCGCCGGCTTGCGCGCCCAGCCCCCGTTACCTAGCCGTTACCGACCGCGTTCGCCCCCGACCGGGGGAGGGCAAATCGCCGCCCCGGCCGGACCGCATCGGCAGACCTTAAATCGCCCCCGCGTTCGCCCGAAACTGCAGCCTCAATCAGACCGAGGGTGCGAGTGGACGGCATCGAGATTTTTCGGACGGGGCAGCATACCGCCGTCAACGGTACGACGATCACCGTCACGCCCGAGATCCTGGCCGGCATGGCGGCATCCTACGACCGATCGGTGCATGAGGCGCCGATGGTCGTCGGCCATCCCAAGTCCAACGCGCCGGCCTATGGCTGGGTCTCCGGCCTGATCGTCGACGGCGATCGCTTGATCGCGGCGCCTGACCAGGTCGACGCCGAGTTCGAGGAAATGGTGCGGACCGGGCGCTTCAAGAAGCGCTCGCCCAGCTTCTACCTGCCGGACAATCCCTCGAACCCGAAGCCCGGCACCTACTACCTGCGCCACGTCGGCTTCCTCGGCGCCCAGCCGCCGGCGGTCAAGGGCCTGAAGGACATCGCCTTCGCCGAAGATCCGGACGCGCTGGAGTTCGCCGACTGGGACCCGCTCGCCCAGGTCCAGCTGATGCGCAACCTGCGCGACTTCCTCATCGGCCAGTTCGGCCAGGACAAGGCCGACCAGGTGCTTCCGTCCGACCTGCTCGACCAGCTGCAGTTCTCGGCGGCGCAGCCGTGCCCCGATCCCGATCCCGACCCCATCATCCCAAACTTTGGAGAGAAACCCGACATGGCTACGGCCGAAGAGCTTGCCGAGCGCGAGCGCCTGCTGACCGAGCGAGAGACCAAGCTCGCGAAGGACGGCGTCACGCTGCGGCGC
>NZ_DASZBY010000157.1:0-35443 GCF_035943795.1 Aliidongia sp.
ACCAATGCGACGAAGCGCAAGGCTATTATTTCAGCCGGCCGGTCCCGCCGCTGCAATTCGCCCAACTGCTCGCGAGGGGCATCCCGGAACGCCGAGCCGATGGGAGGGAAGCGCTTCTCATGACGCACGAGTAAAAGTCGCATAATATATATTATGAAAAATAACACCCTTATGCGGGTTCGCGTGAAGCGCGCGGTGCAACCCATTGAGCTTGCGAAACTCACTCCCTTTACGCGCCCATCGCCCTATTGCCAATTGCCCCGACGCGGACGGCACGGCTTCCCAGAAACGTCGACATCATCGGTGCAGGTTTGGCGCATGGCTTTCTCGGCAGACGGCGCACCGTCTGAATGGCTTGGCGCGACGTGGTCGGTCACTACCGCTTTTCCCATGTTCGGTCGCCAATGGCCTGTCCTGACGCATAAAGTTCCCGAAGGATCGAAAAATATATTTCATCGATCCGGGGCCGATATCTTTCGTTCGCCACAGACGACTGATAGAAAAGGCAAAACAGCCAAACGGTCCCGCTCAAGTGCCTCTATCCTTCGTGATGCGCCTCATCGCAGCGACCGTCGTCGTCGTCGTTGGTCTCGGCTCTCGTGTCCAGGCCGCGCAGCCCAGCTTCGACTGCCAGCGGGCAGCGGCGCCGATCGAGCATCTGATCTGCGGGAGCGATAGGCTTGCCCAGCTCGACGGCGATTTGAGCGCTGCCTTTCGGGTCCGGCGCGAAGGATTGTCGGACGAAGCCCGGGCACCGTTGCTGGCGGACCAGCGTCGCTGGCTGACGGGCCGCTTGAGCGCCTGCGGCGTCCCTGGCAAGGGCGACATGGCTGCCGAGGCCGCAGCCAAGGCCGAGACCTGCCTGACCGAACTCTATCGCACGCGCATCGCGGAGATCGGCAAGCCGCCGGCCGCTGTCGCCGCCGCGGCGCCGGTCGCGCCCTCGCCCGCGCCCGCCCCTGTTATGCCGCCGAAATCCGAGCTGCCGGACACCCGTCCGCCGGCGGCGACGGCGCCCGCCGGACCGCAGCCGAAACTGGCGGCCAGCCTGTTTCCGGCCCAGGGCCAGCACGAGACGACGGTCACGATCCCCAGCTTCGGACGCTATTCCTTTTCGGTTCATAGCGATCAGGGCACGGCACTGCAACTGGTCGACCGCATGGCCGGCCCGGGTCCGCTCGACGGCGCCGCCGGATCGGTGGACGGCCGGGTCGATGGGTTCCTCGATCATGGCATCTACAAGCTTCGGCTGATTTCCGACCCGCGCGGATCCGGCGACGCGGAACTGTCGGTCAGGACGTCGACCGAACTGGAGCCGGAGCCGGTGCGGCTGGTCGAACTGAAACCGGTCCAGGCCGATCTGGCCGATCACGAACAGCGGTCCTACTGGCTCGAGATCACCGAGCGCAAGGTCGTGGCGATCGAGGCGGCCGGCCGCTACCTGGCCGATCTGCGGTTGTGGAAGGACGGCGTCTGGCTGGTCGCCGCCACACCCGAAACCTCGGTGCGCGATCCCGGCACCGGGCAGCCGCTCGCCGTCCGGCAATTGACGGCCCGGCTGGAGCCGGGGCTATACAAGCTGACCGCCTATGGCGGCGCCGGCGAAAAATGGGCGCAGAGCTCCGGCGCCAAGCCGTTTACGCTGCGCTGGGGCATTCCGCAATTGCCGACCGTCGGTCGCGCGGTGCACGAAGCATCGGCCTCCGGCGTGGACGAATGGCTGGTGCCGCGCGCGGCCAGCTATTTCCGGATCGATACCGACAAGCCGGAACATACTGCGCTGACCGTGTCGCCTTATGATCCGGCGCGGCCGTTCTTCTCCAACGGAGACCACGCATCGATCGAGAAGAACAGTCGCAATCCGCTGGCCGAGCTTGAGGAGACGGCGGGCGACAAGGGGTTCTGGCTGGTTACGGTCGAACGCACGCCCGGCGCCCGCTATCGGCTGACGACGCTCGATGCCGAGGCCGCCGATAGCGTGGCGCTCGCCACCGCAGCCGGGTCCTATTTCGTCGCCTACCATCGCGGTTTCATCGGCGACGACGCGCCCGACCCGACGTCGATCGTGGTGAAGGACAACAAGGAGGCCGTCGCGGATTCGGCCATCCATCTCGATCCGGCGAAGCCCTGGCAGCGGCGGTTCAATCTGCTGAACAAGGTGACGCTCTATCTGGCGGCGCCGCAGGCGATGGCCTTGAAGGTGACCGGGTCGGGCGCCGAGGCGGATTTCCGGGTCGAGCCGTTCCTGACCACAAAGCCGACCGGCGGACGAACGCCGCCGCTGAAGGCGTCCGGCAGCGTCTGGCCGATCGACGCCGGCTACTCGATCCTGACGATTACGCCGCGCGAGAACGGCAAGGGCGTCCTGACGCTGACGCTCGGTGCCGAGGGCATTACGGCGCCTGCGCAACCGGCGACGCGTCTCGCCGCCTTCAGCGCAGCTTCGCTCACATTCGAGCCGAAGGCCCATTATGAGCTGGTGACGAGCCTCGCGGGTGACGATCACGCCGGTGTCATCGTGCGCCGCCTGCCGCTCGACCTGGCCGATGCGCTTTCCGTCGAGCTGGCGCCGGGCCGCGCTCTGTCCCTGCCGGTCAAGGCGCCCGGCGCGGGCCACCTGCAGGCGATGCGCGAGGACGGCCAGCCGCTGCCGATCGCGCTCGACGGCCAACCGGCGACGGTCGGACCGGCCGTGACCGGCGGCCCGCATACCGTCGTGCTGACCCTCGTCGGTGACCACCCATCCTATGTATCGCTCGCCTTCCAGGCCGACGACATGCGGCCGGAAGCGCCCCTGCCCGCGCTCGCGGCCGGCAGGACGACGCCGCCGGCGCTGCCGCAGCTGGTCGCGGGCAAGCCGGCCTTCCTCGACCTGGCACGAAACCAGACCGTGACCTACGCCATCCCGGTCGAGGGGCCTGCTCTCTATCGCCTGGAAAGCCAGGGCCTGATCGAGACCGAGGGCGCGTTGCGGACCAGGACGCTGCCGGCTTTGGCCGAAGACCACGCCAACGGCGTCGGGCGCAACTTCCTGCTGCAGCAATATCTGGGCGATGGCGATTACCAGGTCGCGGTGCATGCGGCGGGCAAGAGCCATGGCCGCATCGGTCTGTCGCTCGCCAAGACGCCGGTGACCGATCGCGGCCCGCTCGACCTGGGCCGGATCTCGCGCCTGACCCTGCCGCCGGGCGAGGCCGCCGCTTATCAATTCCATATCGACGAGGCCGGCGACTACAGCCTGAAGACGGTTGGGCTGAACCGGACTTTCGCCATGCGGCTCGACGATGCGGATGGCTGGCCCGTGCTGGCGCCGGGCAGCGATGCCGACGTCTCGCTCGCTCTGCGCCCCGGCGACTACCGCCTGATCCTGCTGCCGCAGTCGGTCGAGAGCCGCGCGGTGACGCTGCTCGAGCGCAAGCCGGCGGCGACCGAGCGCAGCGGCCACGGTCCCTTCCCCGCCGCGTTCGACACGGACCTCGCCAACCGCTGGATGGAGCCGGAATCCGGCCAGCCGAGGTCGCCCGATCTGTGGAAATTCACCCTGCCGGCCCCCACGGTGGTGACCCTGCAGATCGACCGTGGTATGCGCGCGGTCCTCAAAGCGGCCGATGGCGACCATGTCGCGACCGAAGCTGCCGCCTGGTCCGGCCCCCTGCCCCAAGGCGATTATGCCGTCGAAGTGACGAGCGAGGCGCCCAACAGCCGGGTGGACTACACGCTGAACCTGGCAACCAGAGACCTGATGGCCGGCGAGAGCCGGGCACTGACGGCGCCGGGGCGCCTGCCGGTCGCGATCGGCGCCCTGCGCCAGATCGAACTGAGTTCGCTCGGCAGCGCCCCGGTCCGGGCCAGCCTGCTGGATGCCGACGGGCGCCTCGTCGCCGTCAACGACGGCCGCGACAACGACTGGAATTTCGCGATCGCCGGCAGCTTCGCCCCCGGCCGCTACACGCTGCAGGTCGATCCGGTCGGCGCCGCCAGCGCACAGACGACGGTCAGCCTGACCCAATATGACGAACTGTTCGACAAGCCGGTCGCGGCAGGGCAATCGGTGACGCTGGCCGACGGTGCAATCCATGTCGTGCCGCTCGACGGCGGCAAGCCCGGCGGCCTGCTCGTCGCCTCGGCCCAGAGCGCCGTACCGACCGGCCTCACACTCGAAGCCAAAGCCGGCGACGGCTGGCGGCACCTCGCCAGCACCAGCGGCGTCCATCCGTTTCTGGCCGTGCCGTGGGGCGATGGCCCCGATACCGCCTATCGGGTGCGGGTCTGGACCGTCGACCATGGCAAGCAACCGGTCATCCTCGCCGCCGACGCGGTGACACCGGCCGAGTCCAGTGAGGCCGCGTTCAGCGGCAAGGACGGCATCGCTTTGGCCCCGCTCAAGCTCGGCGACGAGACGCTGGGCGTCGGACGGGTTAAACTCGACCGTCCCGGCATCCTGGCCTTGCGTGCCGGCGGCGAGACGCTGCGCTGGAGTTCGGCCGCCGGCGTGGCGCTCGACCGGGACGAAAGCGGTTCGTTGGTCGCGGTCGGGAGCAGCATTTGGCTGATCGATCGCGCGCCGAACAAACTCGGCGCCGGCCGTGTCGACCCGGCGGTCGAGGCTGCGCATCTGACGCTCAAACCCGGACCTGCCGTCACCTTGCCGATCGCCGCTGCCGATGGACCGACCTTATGGCGGATCGAGGGGCTGGGCGGCCAGCCTGGTCTTTCCATTGCCGGCGGCGATGCCGCGGCGCCCGCCTTGCCGATGGCAGTCGGGCCGGATTCACCCACGCGCGCGTTCGCGTTCGGGTTCGCGCCGGGTGGCCTCACCCATCCGATCCTGAAGCTATGGCGCGCGGATCGCGGCGACGGCGACCTGCCGATCACCATCGATCGCCTGTCCTTCACCAAGCCACGTGATCTGGCCCTCGGTTTCGGCCTCGCCGACGGCGCGCTCGCCGGCATGGAAGCGGTCGCCGTCGCGTTGCCGGCCGGCGACAAGCGGCTGGCCCTGACCCTGCCGCTCGGTACTGCCGCGCTGTTTCAGAAAGCCGGCAGCCCCCGGCGCCTGCTGTGGAGCGCCGATGCGCGTGCCCAGATCGTCGAGAGCGACGACGATCAGATCCTGCTGCTGCATACGGTGAAGGAGGCTGCCCCCTTCGCGCTGTCGATCGAGCCGCGGGGCGATGGCAAGCCATTGTCCATCGGCGCCGGCGCCATCCTGACCCGCGCGAGCCCGACGCCCGGGGTCCTGCACCTGACCGTCGACCCCGCTGCTGGTGCCACGACGGTGCGGGCGACCGGATCGGCCGAGGCGATGACGGTCGTCGATGCATCCGGCCACGTGTCGCGCGGCCTGAGCGCGCCGGCCGGCGCGGGTGCCGTGATCGACGTCGCCTTCAAACCCGGGCAACTGGCGATCGGCCTCGATGCGCCGCCGTTGGCGACCGAGCCGGACAGCACGCTGACCCTGCCCGCGAGCGTAGCGCTGCATGGCGTCCAGATGGTTTTGCGCGTTCCCGCCGGTCCGGCCCGACTGCTGCATGTCGAGACCGACACGCCCGTCCTGCTGCGCAGCCATGGCGCAGGACAGCCGACCCTGTTCGAGGCCGGCGCCTCGCTCAACCTGGTGCTGGGGCAGGACCAGTCGGCGGACCTGCAGATCCTGGCGGTCGGCTCTGCCCCGCTGTCCGGCACGGCGCGGTTCGAAGCGGTGTTGCCGGTGCCGATCGCCGACGGGCTCGGCCCCAAGCGGCGGGTATCGCCGGGCCAATCCCGCCTGTTCAGCTTCAGCCTGAAGGCGGAACGGTCGATCGGCGTCGGCGCGCGCGCTTCGGCCGATATCGTCACCACGCGCCTGCTGACCGCCGCCGGCGAGGAACTGAGCCGCGGCCTCGTCGCCATGCAGACCCTGAAGCCCGGCAATTACCTGCTGGCGATCGACGTGCCGTCCGACGGCGTCGCGGTCGATGTCGAGCCGGCGCTCGTGGGGGCAACCCTGCCCGGCAACGGACCTCCCGACGACGTGAAGGCGAGCTACGCCGCCCTCGTCGGTGCCAAGCCTTGATGATGATGGGGATTTCCATGATCCGCGCCCGGTTTCCCCTGCTGCGTTCGCTGGTCTTCGGCCTGATGCTTCTGGCCGGTGCCGCGAGCCTGCGCGCGGACCCGGCCATAGCCGCAATCGTCAAGCAGCCGGCGGGCAGCATCATCGTGCCCGACCAGTTCGTGCGGCCCTGGGATCCGGTCACGATCTTTTTCGACAAGGATACCGGGCCGGCCAAAGGCGGCGCCGAGGACCAGCCGGATCGGTTCGTGACCGTGACCCCGGCGCAGCCCGGCGCCTTCGCCTGGCTGAACGCGCGCACCCTGCAGTTCCGGCCGGCCGAGGCCTGGCCGGCGTTGGGCCGTTTCACCTGGAAAATCGGCGATCGCAGCATCACGCTCGCCAGCCTGCTCGATCCGCCGGTCTCGACCGTGCCGGCGAATGGTGCGGCCAACCTCGATCGGGTCGACAGCCTGACCCTGGAATTCGCCGCACCGGTCGATCCGAAGGCACTCGCGGAAATGCTGGATATCGCCATGGCCCCCCTGCCCGGCCTCGATCCCGATCGGGTCAAGCACCTGTCCCCGCAGGATTTCGACATCAAGCCGGTCGAGCGTAAAGGCCGCAGCGATCACGCTGATTACGTCGTGGCCTTGCATCAGCCGATCCCGAACGGCATGCGGGTCCTGGTCAAGCTGGGCCTGTCGACCGAGACCGGCCTTGCCGGCACGGTCAGCCAATTCGAATTTTCCACGGCCGAGAGTTTCCGCCCGATCTTCGTCGGCTGTGCCGCGCAGCGCGTGCCGCTGGCCGCTCAGGGCACGATCTACGACAAGACCGCCGCCCTCACCTGCAAGACCGAGCAGGACGAAGCCGCCCAGCCGGCGGCCCAACAGGCCGATGCGTCGTCGGACGACACGGGAACGGCCGACACGGCCGAAGCCACCGACGAGGATGACGATGCCGTGTCCGAGACCAACGGCGCGCTGGTCGATGCGCGACCGCCGCAGAAGGTCGCGACGACGAGCGCCGATCAGCCGGCCGTCGGCACCAGCGAGGCGAAGCAGACGGTACGCAAACCCTCGCCGAAGCGCCGGATCGTGCTGCAATTCTCGGCGGTGCTGGGTGGAACCGATCCGATCGCGATCCGCAACCTGGTGCGCATCACGCCTGCGGTCGAAGGGCTGAAGACCGAGACGGTCGGAGACCAACTGCGCCTGACCGCGAAATTCGCGACCGATACGCTCTACCAGATCGGGCTCGAGCCGACCGCCATCAAGGACAAGATCGGCCGAACCCTCGACATGCCGGGCCGCAGCGTCGCCTATGTGTTCTGGCCGGCCGAACAGCCGTTCCTGGCGCTGGCCGCCGGCAATGGCGTGGTCGAGCGGTTCGGGCCGCAGATGATCCCGTTGCGCGGTCGCGGCTATGCGTCCGCCGACGTGCGCATCCACGAGATCGATCCGCTCGACCGGTCATTCTGGCCGTTCCCGCGCACGCCGGTAAAGACAATGGACAGCAAGCGTCCGCCGTCGCCCGGCGAAGAGGCGGCCCCGGTCGCGGGCGCGCGCACGATCCAGCCGGAGGAGATCGCGGCCCAGATCGACCGGCTGGGGTCCGCCAGCCTGTCGTCGCTGATGAGCCTGCCCCTGACCTCGCTCGGGGCCAGCGCGCGCTTCGGCCTCGATCTGGCGCCCGGCCTGGCGCGGGTAGACGGCAAGGAGAAGCCCGGCACCTATCTGGTCGGCATCCGCCCGCTCGACAAGGCCGGCGAGCGCGAATGGATGCGCGTGCAGGTCACCAACCTCAGCCTGACCGCGGTCGAGGAAGAGCATTCGGTGCGCTTCGTCGTAACCTCGCTGTCCGACGGCAAGCCGGTCGAAAAGGCACAAGTCAAGGTCGAGGGCACCGACGGCAAGACCTGGCAGACGCTGTCGAGCGGCCAGACCGTTGCCGACGGGCATTTTACCTGGGACCATGTCGACAAGAAGCCTGGGCCGAGCCGTATCGTGGTCGTGAAGGACGGTGACACATTGGTCATCGATCCGAATCAGGCACCCGACCGCTATACCGCCGACGGCTGGTTCCCCGACGATTCCGGTTGGCTCGACTGGATGGGCCGCGATGTCGGCCGGCGCCATCCGCTGCCGCGCCTGCTGTGCCACGTCTTCACCGAGCGCCCGATCTACCGGCCGGACGATCCGGTCCATATCAAAGCCTATGTCCGGCAACTCGCCAACGGTCTGCTGACCCCGGCCGGCAAGGATCTCAAGGCCGAGATCGTCGTCCAGGGACCGGACGATGCGGAATGGCGCCAGCCCGTCACCATCGGCGACAATGGCAGCGTGCACGAGCTGTTCGAGGAGAAGACGACGGCGACCGGCACGTATCACGCCCGGATCGACATCGCCGGCCATGAATGCGCCATCGCCAATTTCAAGAAGGACGCCTATCGCCTGCCGCGCTTCCAGGTCCGGCTCGACGCCAGCAAGACCATCCCGCTCGACAAGCCGACCACGGTCGGCATGACCGCGACCTACTATGCCGGCGGCCCGGCGAACGACCGGCCGGTGCGCTGGCGGGTCACCCAGTTCCCCTACGCCTATGCCCCGAAGCCGCGCGAGGGTTTCGTCTACGCGACCGACGCGCGCTATCAGAGCGGCGTTGCCTTTGACTCGACGGCAGCGATAGAGCGGCAGGACAAGACCGATGCGGAGGGCCGCGCCAGCCTGGCGCTGGACCCGACGCGCGAGCGCACCAACCAGCCACGCCGCTATGTGGTCGAGGCGACGGTGATCGGCGACGACGACAAGACCGTGACCAATACCGAGGAAGTGCTGGCGCTGCCCGCCTTCGTGCTGGGCGTGAAGGCGCCGCGCTACCTCGACCATGCCAAGAGCATCCCGATCGAGTTCCTGATGGTCGACGGCGACGGCAAGCCAGTCCCCGGGCGGAACGTGACCTTGCGCCTGCTGCAGCGGCAATGGAGCTCGATCCTGCAGGCCAGCGACTTCACCGACGGCAAGCCGAAATACCGCACGGAAGTTGTCGACCAGAAGCGCGTGGAAAAAATCGTCACGACCGGCGCCGACACGACGAAACTGGACCTGCCGATCAGCGAGTCCGGCGTCTATGTCGTCGAATTGAGCGCGTCAGATGCGCTCGGCCGACGCCAGACCATCAGCGTCGACCTGTTCGCCGGCGGCGACCAGGCCGTGACCTGGTCGCGCCCGCCGTCCCAGGTGTTCAAGGTGACGCCGGACAAGGCCAATTATGCGCCGGGCGAGACCGCGGCGCTGGTCCTCGAAAGTCCGTTCCAGACAGCGAGCGCGCTCGCGATCGTCGAGCAGGCCGACGGCACGAACCACTACGAATGGGTCGACGTCAAGAACGGCTACGGCAAGTTCAACCTGCCGATCGACAAATCCTACCTGCCGCGCGTGCCGGTGCATTTCGCGCTGATGCGTGGGCGGCTGAAAGGCGATGCGGCGGCGGGCGCGCTCGACCTGCTGCGGCCGCAGACCATCGCCGCCACCGCCTGGGTCGGCGTCAAGCCGACCCGCAACATCGTGACCGTCGCGGTCGACAACCCGCAGACGGCGCAGCCCGGCGACACGATCGACATGACGGTGAAGCTGTCGGATGAAACCGGCAAGCCGATGTCAGGCGAGGTCACGCTGTGGCTGATCGACCAGGCCGTGCTGGCCTTGGCCAAGGAGGCGCCGCTCGATCCGCTGCCGCGCTTCATCCGGGACCGGGGCAGCCGCGTCGCCTTCTCGGACACGCGCAACGGCGTACTGGGCTACCTGCCGCTCGACGAGGATCCGGGCGGCGACGTCGGCGACGGCGACCAGGGCCTGCTGAACAAGGTCAGCATCCGCAAGAACTTCACGCCGGTGCCCTATTACAACCCGTCGCTGATGGTCGACGACAGCGGCACGGTCAAGGTTTCGATCAAGCTGCCGGACAACCTGACCGTCTTCCGGGTGCGGGCAAAGGCGGTCAGCGGTCCCGACCGCTTCGGCTTTGCGACCGGCCAGGTCGCCGTGCGCCTGCCGGTCATCGTCGAGCCGAACCTGCCGCGCTTCGTGCGCCCGGGCGACCAGTTCGCCTTGAGCGCCATCGGCCGCATCGTCGAGGGCGGCGGCGGTCCTGCCCACGCCGAGGTCAAGGTGGCGGGCCTGACGCTCGACCCGGCGACGCCGACCCGGAATTTCGACTGGGCGCCGGGCAAGCCGCAGCGGCTCGATTTCCCGGTGACGGTGCCGAGCCCCGGCTATACCGAGGCCGGCGATCTTGCCCGCACCACCGCGACCGTGACGTTCGGCATCGAGCGGACCAGCGACAAGGCCCATGACGCCTTCTCCGTCGACCTGCCGATCCGTCCCGATCGGGAACCGGTGCATCAGCGGCAATTGAAGGACCTGACCGACCCGACGCCATTTGCGCTGGAGGCGGTCGATCAGCCGGCCCGGCCCGGTACGATCCGCCGCACGATCCTGGTGTCGAGCCAGCCGGCCCTGGTCCGGCTGATGGCCGGCCTCACCTACCTGCGCGAATATCCGTTCGGCTGCACCGAGCAGCAGGTCAGCCTGGCGCGCGCCGAAATCGCCACCAAGGCGTTCGCCACGGCCCTGCAGAGCGACGCGTCGAGCGCCCGGGCCGAGGTCAGCGTCAAGGCCGCCCTGACCTGGATCGCCTCTGTCACCGACGAGAACGGGCTGGTCTCGTTCTGGCCGGGCGGCAAGGGTCAGGTCACCCTCACCGCCTGGGTCGTGCAGTTCATGGTCGAGGCGCGCAAGGCCGGCTTCGCAGTCGACAACGGCCAGCTGGCGACCCTGACCCGGGCTTTGAAGCAATCCTTGCGCTCGGACTATGCGAATTTCGTCAGTGGCGAGGCCTATGCCGAGCGGACCTGGGCGCTGGCCGCCCTCGCCGCCGCCGGCGAAATGGACCGCGGCTATGCGGCGGAATTGACCCGCAAGGCCGACCAGCTTTCGCTCGAAGGCCTGGCCGAAGTACGCCAAGCCCTGGCCCAGTCGGGCACGGTCGACGCGCCGGCGATCAAGACGTTGAACGATGCGCTGTGGAACGGGATCATCATCAAGCAGCGCGACGGCAAGCCGGTCTATGGCGGTCTGCAGCAAGCCCGCAGCAGCCGGAACCCGCTGATCCTGGCGTCCGAAACCCGTACGGTTGCCGAGGTCCTGCGTGCCACGGCCGCCGACGGCGATCCGCGCCGGCAGTTGCTCGCCGACGCGCTCGTCACGCTCGGTAAAGGCAACGGCTGGGGCGATACGAACGCCAATGCCGCCGCCATGCTGGCCCTCAGCGATTTCGTCACCAAGAATACCGGCGTGCCGGATCAGCCGGTGGCCGTCACCCTGAGTGCGGGTCCGCAGCAACTGACCCTGTCCGGTGCCCATGCGATCCAGCGGGTGGTAGACCGGGTCGGCACGGCCGGCTCGGTGACCGCGTCCGGCGCCAGTCCCGCGCATCCGGTCGCGGTGCAGAGCGACCTGTCATGGCTGCCGGTCGACGATGGCAGCAAGGTGGCCCCTGCCTCGGCCGGTTTCGTCGTGGCGCGCGAGGCCGACGTGATCGACCTGACCGGCGCGCCGGCCAAGCGCCAGAAGCTCGACAAGCCGGGCAGTCCCGTCGAGCTGGCCCTGGGCGACGTGGTCGAGGATTCGGTCGAGATCGTCAATCCGGCCGACCGCCATCAGGTCGCGATCGTCATCCCGCTGGCGAGCGGCATGGAGCCGTTGAACCCCGGCCTCGCGACGGCACCGCCCGAGGCGACGCCCTCGGCCGAGCCGACGCTGGCGCCGACCTACGTGGCGTTCCTCGACGACGAGGTCCGGTATTTCTACGAGACCCTGCCGAAGGGGACCTACGACTTCCATTTCCGCAGCAAGGCGTCGGTGCCTGGGCGCTTCATCCAGCCCGCCGCCCATGCCGAGATGATGTATGAGGAAGCGGTGCGAGGAAATGGCGCCGGTGCGCTGGTGACCATCACGCGGCCCGCCGGCCAGCAGTGACCCGCCATGGTCCTGCCGGTACGCCATCGCCCGATCGTCGCCGCCCTCCTGCTGGGCGCGGTGCTGCTGGCGGGCTATGTCTGGCACCGGTCGACCTTCGTGGCGCCGTCGCCGACGGCCATCGTGACCGACCGGCACGGCGCCTTCATGGCGCAGATCGGCGGCGGGCCTGACGGCTACGGCTATTGGCCGGTCGAGCGCGTGCCGGAGCGGGTCGAAGCGGCGATCCTGGCGCTGGAGGATCATCGCTTTTGGGATCATCCCGGCGTCGACCCGCTGGCGGTGCTGCGTGCGCTGAAATCGAACCTCCGCTCGGCCCATCGCATCTCGGGCGCCTCGACCATCGCCATGCAGGTCGCGCGCATGCAGGATCCGGCGTCGCGCGGCTATGTGTCCAAGGCGTTCGAGGCCGCGACTGCCCTGGTCATGACCGCGCGGTACGGGCGCGAGGCGGTGCTGCGGCAATATCTGGCGCTGGTACCGTTCGGGCAGAACAGCCACGGCATCGCCCATGCCGCGCGCTGGTATTTCGACAAGCCGGTCGAGGACCTGAGCTGGGCGGAGATCGCGGTCCTGTCGGCCGTGCCGCAATCGCCGGCGGCGATGAACCCGGGTTCCGTGTCCGGCCGCGCCCGCGCGGTGGATCGCGGTCGCAAGGCGCTGGTGCGCCTGCACGACCAGGGCGTGCTGGACGATGCGGCCTATGCCCAGTCGCTGGTCGACATCGACAATCTGGCTGCCCCGCAGCGCATGGCGCGCTCGCCCGACGCGCTGCATGCGATCCTCCGGATCGGCGACCTGGTCCACAAGGGGCCACCGATCGAGCGGGTGCGCAGTACGATCGACCTCGGTCTGCAGCAGCATGTGGCCAAGCTCGCCCGCCAGCGGCTCGACGCGCTCAGGCCGCTCGGTGCCGAGCAGGTCTCGGTCATGGTCGTCGACCGACGCAGCATGGAGGTGCTGGCCCTGATCGGCTCCGGCCGCTACGACGCGGCCGATGCCGGCAAGATCGATTATTCGTTACGCCAGCGCTCTCCGGGCAGCACTTTGAAACCCTTCATCTTCGCCGAGGCGCTGGAACAGGGCGACATCGGGCCGGCGACGATCCTCAACGACAATCCGGACAATGGCACCGGCATCGACGATGCGGACCGGCGCTTCCTCGGCCCCCTGCTGCCGCGCCAGGCGTTGGCCAATTCGCGCAACGTGCCGGCCGCCCTGCTGGTCCGCCTGGTCGGTCTCGACCGAACCCATTGGTTCCTGGGCAACCTCGGCCTGCATCACGAAGACCATCCTGCCGACCGCTATGGCCTGACCCTGTCGGTCGGCGGCATGCCGACGACGCTCGACCGCCTGGTCTCGGCCTATGGCGCGCTGGCGAACGAAGGCAGTTTCACCCCGCTGCGCTGGTACCGCGAGCAGGCGGAACCGCCGGCGCGGCCGGTCCTGTCGGCGACGACCGCGCGCCTCATCACCATGTTCCTGGCCGACCCGATGGCCCGCCTGCCGAGCTTCGCGCGCATGGGGGCGACCGAATATCCGTTCCCGACGGCGGTCAAGACCGGAACCAGTCAGGGCTATCGTGATGCCTGGGTCGCGGCCTATACCGATCGCTATCTGGTCGGCGTCTGGGTCGGTCGTCCCGACGGAAGGCCGATGACTGGGATCAGCGGCGCGTCCAGCGCGGCGCTGGTCGCCCACGACATCCTGCTCGACCTCCATGGCGCCGATGCCGACGGGCTGAACGACACCATGTTCCGTCCGCCGGCCGGCCATGAGCCCGTGCCGCTGTGCGCCAGCACCGGCCGACCGAGCGATGGCACCTGCGCCCAGGTCCTGACCGAATTCATGCCGGCGAACCGGCCTGTGGAATCGGCCGTCAAACCGGCCCCGCCTTCGGTGCCGGCCCGGCTGCGCATCGTCTCGCCGCTCAACCACAGCAGCTTCATCCGCAACCCCGAGGCACCGCGGGGCTCGACCTTCCTGCCGCTGCGCCTCAGTGCCGAAAGCGGCGATGTCCAGATCGTCTGGTACGTCGACGGGCAGCCCTTCCAGGTGGCGATGGCGTCCGAGACCGTGCAATGGCCGATCCAGCCCGGCCGGCACCAGTTCGAAGCGCGCCCGGCTTACGACCCGGGCGGCTCCAGCCGGATCGAGGTCGTCATCCGCTAGGTGTGCTTGTGGCACCCAGGCGGCCTGGGCTTAATGGACGACCGCAACTGATGGAGGAAACCCGTGCGTCATTTCCTGGACCGGCCCGTCGGCTGGATGCCGCCGGATTTTGGCGATGTCTATGACGAAACCTCGTTCTGGAGCGCGCGTTTCGGCGGATTGCTGCTGGAGTCTCTAGAGATCCGACGGGGGATTTGCGGCCTCGACGTCGGCTGCGGTGCCGGGTTCCCGCTGATCGAACTCGCGCAACTGCATGGACCCTCCTCGCATTTCACCGGGGTCGACGTCTGGGCCGAGGCCCTGGGACGCGCGCGCCGGAAGATCGCGGCGCATGGTTTCGAGAACGTCGACGTCATCGAGAGCGATGCCGGGTCGATGCCCTTTCGGGACGGCCATTTCGACCTGCTGGTTTCCAGCATCGGGGTCAATAATTTCCCCGACGTGCCGAAAGCCCTGCGTGAATGCCGGCGCGTCGCCAAGGCCGGCGCGCGCCTGGTGCTGACCACGAACGTGCGCGGCCATTTCGGCGGGACCTACCGGCTGCTGGACGAGATCCTCGATGAAGCGGGACTGGGGGCGATCCGAGAGGCGCTGCGCCGCGAGGAGGATCATCGATCCTCGAAAGAGACATTGTCGACCTTGCTCACGGCGAGCGGGTTCGCGGTGTCCCGCGCCGTCGAGCGCAGCTTTACCATGCGCTTTGCCGACGGGTCGGCGATGCTGCGCCATTCGCTGGTGAAATGGTTCCTCGACGGCTGGCGCGAAGCGGTCGGGGGCGAGCATGAGCGCAAGGTCTTCGAGACGCTCGAGGCTCGGCTCGACGCCATCGCCACGCGCGACGGCTGCGTCGAGATGCAGGTTCCGATGCTCTATCTGGAAAGTATTGCCGTCTCCTGAGCCGGCGGTTTTTTTGACGACGGCGAGGACGATCGGCAGCGCCCAGTTGCCGAACGGCCAAGACAGATGTCGTCGCCGCGCGTCTAGGTCTCCCATTTGCCGCAAAAGCGTCGGCGATAGGCGCCGAGCGCGATCGCCTGGTAGGCGACCGGACCGCCATCGAGATTGAGCGCAATGGTCAGGCCGAGCGGGGCCGTTCGCAGGAATGCCGCGAGCCGGTTCAGGGAAAAGAAGGCATCCGTCGTCGTGCCCAGGATGATGTTCCCCACCGCGTCCTGACCGATGAAACTGCGGTTCGCCAACCAGCGGTCGTCGGCCCTGACCCGGCTGGACGCGTCGCCGGACAAGAGGAGCGGATAGGACACCATCGCGTCATGGGCATCGGTGAAGGCGGTTTCCCAGCGCTCCGACGCCAGATCACGGATGCCGGTGAAATCGTCCGACGCCACGAAGGCGCCATGACGGGACCGATAGTCTCGCGGCCCGAGCGGGCGGCCGGCGCTGAGGAACGGCGTATCCGGCGTACCTTTGCGCGCATAGTAGCTGCCGTTGATGACCAAGATCGCCGAAAGCTCGGTCATCCAGTCGTCTAGCCCCTTGTTGCCCGCCGGCGCGCTGTGGACTTCGAACCGGAAGAGCGCCGGGTCGATCCGCGTCAGCAGGACCCGGTCGACCTCGCTCCCGGCAACGAGCACCGGCAGTTCGGCGACCTCGAGGCCTTGGGCAAGCTCCCACCACTCATAAGGCCCGGGCTGCGCCGTCGGCGCCGAACTTTGCAGGCCCAGCCGATCGATCTTCTTCAACAAGCCGACCCGCGCAATGCCCAGCACCCGGGCGGCCTCGGATCGATTATTGCCGGACCGGACCAGGGCTTCGCCGATCATGCGTGTTTCCAGCGCCGCAATTCCTCGTCGAGCGTACGGCGACGCATCGGCAGCGGCGCCGGCGCCGCAGGGGACAGCGACGAACGGTGCGCCCGGATGGGCGCCGATCTTGTGCAGCGCACGGGCGACGAGCTCCTTGCCGGTGCCGCTCGGCCCCGGAATCATGACGCTGAGCGAGCAAGCTTTCACCGATCTCTATGGGATGCCGCCGTTCATCCCTGCGGCTGGCGAGGCGCTTTCGGTCTATATGAACGACGCCTGCGCCGTTTGCCGGACGGAGATGGAGCATTATGAAAGCATGAGCGCCGAAGCCGCCTGCCCCGTCGCCTTCGAGCGCATGGGATATCTGTCGTTCGGCAATCCCGCCTACGGTCCGTCGGATGCCGATCCGCGACGTCGGCTCTATATCCACGACGCGCGCGGGGAGATGTTCAGCGGGATCGACGCCTTCGCCATGCTGTGGACCGCCTTGCCGCGATATCGCTCAGCCTCGCGACTGATCCGGCTGCCCCTCATCCACGGCATATGCGAACTGATCTACGATGGTCTGTGCGTGCCCGCCCTGGCGGCCTGGAACCGGCAGCACCCGGCTTCGGAGCGATCATGATGGAACGTACGCCCCGACAGGAGCGGAACCGCGTGTTGCTGACCGGCCCGCTCATCCTGTTCGACGGAGTCTGCAACCTGTGCAACGGCTCGGTACGGTTTCTGCTGCCGCGCGACCGCACCGGCCGCCTGCGGTTCGCTCCGATCCAGTCCGAGGCGGGGCAAAGCGTCCTCAGGCGCCACGGGCTGCCGCTCGAGGATTGGAACAGCTTCGTCCTGCTCGACGACGGCCGGATCTATCTCAAGGCCGAAGCACTCTGCCGGATCACCCGGTTCATGCGACGGCCATGGAGACTGGCCGGCACCGTTCTCAAATCCCTGCCGAAATCCGCTGCCGACCGGATCTATGATCTCATCGCCACGAATCGTTACGCCCTGTTCGGACGGAGAGACCAATGCATGGTCCCGAGCGAGGCCACCCGTGACAGGTTCGTCGGCTAAGGCGCCCGGACGAGCAACTTAGTTTGCTTTCTAAACGATTCGCGATTGCATCCATCCGGATTTTGCCGGCAATTGTCCGCCTGCCGCCTCGACGGGACCGGCAAACGATCGGCAAAACCGCCGGAACGGGCCGTGCGCATCATGTCGCATCCTTTGCCGGCGCAAATGCTTTCTGGAAGATTGCCAGCGCGAACCGCTTCCGCTTACCGTGGCGCAGCCGGTTATTTGAGGGTCGCGTTGCCGTAGGGCTTCCGTGATGGCGCTTGATGGAATGCCCCGTGGCCGGCCTCGTCGAACGTCCGGTCCCCTCATCGGGTCGCCCGCCTGGAGTCCTCAACCGTGTGGCTCGTCCGCATCGCGCTAAGCCGACCCTATACCTTCATCGTGCTGGCGCTGGTGATCCTGATCATCAGTCCGATCGTCATCCTGCGCACGCCGACCGACATTTTTCCGAACATCAACATCCCGGTCATCGCCGTGTCGTGGGGCTATACGGGATTGAACGCGGAAGAGATGGAGGGACGGCTGACCTCTGGGTTCGAGCGTGGCCTGACCACGACGGTCGACAATATCGAACACATCGAATCGACGACGCTCAACGGCCAGGCGATCATCAAGGTCTTCCTGCAGCCGGGCTCGAGCCTGGATACGGCGAATGCGCAGATCACCGCAGTCTCCCAGACCCAGCTGCGCAGCATGCCGACCGGCACCCAGCCGCCGCTCATCATCAACTACAGCCCGTCGAGCGTGCCGATCCTGCAGTTGGGCATCTCGGGCGCGGGCCTGTCGGAACAGCGGCTCAACGACCTGACCGTGAATTTCGTGCGCCCGCAGCTCGTCACGGTGCCGGGCGCGGTCATTCCCTATCCGTTCGGCGGCAAGCAACGCCAGGTTATGGTCAATTCGAACCCGCGCCTGCTGCTATCAAAAGGCCTGACGCCTGGCGACATCCTGACCGCAATCGCGGCGCAAAATCTGGTGCTGCCGTCTGGTACCGCCAAGATCGGCCAGATGGAATACGACGCCCGGCTGAACGGCGCACCCCGCACCATCGCCGAACTGAACGACATACCGGTGAAGGTCGTCGGCAATTCGACGATCTATCTGCGCGATGTCGCCACCGTCAGCGACGGCTTCACGCCGCAGACCAACGTCGTGCGCCAGGACGGCCAGCGTGGCGTGCTGCTCAGCATCCTCAAGGCAGGCACCGCATCCACCATCGACGTCGTGGCGGGCATCCGCCGCTCGCTGACGCGCGTCGCCCAGACGGTGCCGCCCGAGCTGAAGATCGTGCCGCTGTCGGACCAGTCGATCTTCGTCAAATCCGCCGTCGTCGGCGTGATCCGCGAAGCGCTGATCGCGACGGCGCTCACGGCGTCGATGATCCTGATCTTCCTCGGCAGCTGGCGCAGCACGATCATCATCGCAGTCTCGATCCCGCTCTCCATCCTGGGCGCGGTCATCGTGCTGGGTGCGTTGGGCGAGACGATCAACATCATGACGCTCGGCGGGTTGGCGCTGGCGGTCGGCGTGCTCGTCGACAATGCGACGGTCACGATCGAGAACATGGAGCGCCATCTCGAAGAGGGCGAGTCGCTGCAGACCGCGATCCTGGAAGGTGCTGCCGAAATCGGCGCGCCGTCGCTGGTCGCGACCCTGTGCATCTGCGTCGTGTTCCTGCCGATGTTCTTTCTGGGCGGCGTCGCGCGCTACCTGTTCGTGCCACTGGCCGAGGCGGTCGTGTTTGCGATGCTGTGGTCCTACATCCTGTCGCGAACCCTGGTCGCGACGCTCGCGATGTACCTGCTGAAGGCGCACCAGCACAAGGCAGCCAAGTCGCGCAATCCGCTGGTCATCTTTCAGCAGGGCTTCGACCGAGGCTTCAATGCCTTCCGCGACGCCTTCGGCCGGGTGCTGACCATCCTGGTCGCGCGCCGGGCCGTGTTCATCCCCGGGTTCTTCGTCGCCTGCCTGGCCTGTTTCATCCTGGTGCCGTGGCTGGGCCAGGATTTCTTCCCGAATACCGACAACGGCCAGATGATCCTGCATCTGCGTGCAAAGTCGGGTACTCGGATCGAGGAATCCGCCCAGCTGGCCGACAGGGTCGAAGCCTTCGTCCGGCGCGAGATTCCCAACACCGAATTGAGCGGCATCCTCGACAATGTCGGCCTGCCCTACAGCTCGATCAACATGATGCACTCAACCTCGGGCTTCATCGGCGCCGGCGATGCCGACATCATGGTCTCGCTGAAGCCGGAGCATGCCCCAACGGCCGACTATGTGCGCAAGCTGCGGGCCGACCTGCCCCGCGCCTTCCCCGGCATCGTGTTCTATTTCCTGCCGGCCGACATCGTGACCCAGATCCTGAACTTCGGCATTCCGGCGCCGGTCGATATCCAGATCGACGGCGCCGATGTCGAAGGCAATCGGCAGGTTGCGAACCAGATCCTGAGCGATCTGCGCCACGTGCCCGGCATCGCCGATGCGCGCGTCCAGCAGACGTTCGACTATCCGAGCTTCGAGGTCGCGGTCGACCGGACCAAGGCGGCCCAGACCGGCCTGACCGAGCGCGACGTCGCCAACAGCATGTTGAATATCTTGAGCGGCAGCTCGCAGGTGACGCCGATGTTCTTCCTGAACTGGCAAAACGGCGTCAACTACAACATGACGGCGCTGTCACCCCAGTACGACATCCAGTCGCTGCAGGACATCCAGAACATCCCCGTGAGCGCCATCGGCGGCAAGTCCGACCGGATCCTGGGCGACATGGCGACGATCAAGCGGTCGAGCGAGATCCAGGTCCTGACCCATTACAACATCCGCCGGACCGTCGACATCTATGCGTCGGTCCAGGATCGCGACCTGGGCGGCGTCGGGGCGGACATCGCCAGGATCGTCGATGCCCATCGGCCGTCGTTGCCGCGCGGCAGCTTCGTCACCGTGCGCGGTCAGATCGAGACGATGCAGAATTCCTACGTCAGCCTGCTGGGCGGCCTCGCCTTCTCGATCGTGCTGGTCTACCTGCTGATCGTGGTGAATTTCCAGTCGTGGCTCGACCCGTTCATCATCGTCACCGCCCTGCCCGCGGCCCTCGCCGGCATCGTGCTGTTCCTGTTCTTCACCCATACGACCTTGAGCGTTCCGGCGCTGATGGGGGCCATCATGTGCATGGGCGTGGCCACGGCGAACAGCATCCTGGTCGTATCCTTCGCGCGCGACCGGCTCGCCGTGCATGGCGATGCCGTCAAGGCCGCGATCGAGGCCGGTTTCACCCGGCTTCGGCCGGTGCTGATGACGGCCCTCGCCATGATCATGGGCATGGTGCCGATGGCATTGGGCATGGGCGAAGGCGGCGAGGAGAATGCGCCCCTGGGCCGCGCCGTGATCGGCGGTCTGATCGTCGCCACGGTCGCCACGCTCATCTTCGTGCCCGCCGTCTTCAGCCTGCTGCACCGTCGTAGCGCGCCAAAGCTTCAACCCGCAGAATGATCGCCGTCCGCCTTCCCGGATGCGCCGAGACCGGAGCAGCAACATGACGCCCAACGGCAATGGTGAGTTGGACGCGGTCTACGACAACGACCTGCCGAAGGGGGCGCCGCCGCGCCGGTCGCGGCGCGGCCTCGTCATCCTGTTGCTGGTCGTCATCCTGCTGGCTATCGCGGTCTATAGCGGCATCCACGGCCGGATCGAGGCCGAGCATGTCCTGGCCCAGACAACCGAAGCCTCTGCCGTGCCGACGGTCAGCGCGGTCCATCCCGACGTGGGCGCGCCCAACGAGGAACTGGTCCTGCCCGGCAGCACCCAGGCGATCACCGACACGCCGATCTACGCCCGGACCGCCGGATATCTGAAACGCTGGACCTCCGACATCGGGGCTCACGTCAAGAAGGGCGACCTGCTGGCCGAGATCGACACGCCGGAGGTGGATGAGCAGCTGCGCCAGATGCGCGCCGACCTCGAGACGGCGCAGGCCAACCTCAAGCTGGCCGACCTCACCGCCAAGCGGAACGAGGACCTGCTGAAGACCCGGTCGATCGCAACCCAGGAACGCGACAATGCGGTCGGCGCCCAAGCGGCCGCCAAGGCGAACGTGGCCTCAAAGCAGGCGGACGTGGCACGGCTGGAGCGGATGCAGTCCTACGAGAAGGTCTATGCGCCGTTCGACGGCATCATCACCGCGCGCAACACGGACATCGGCGCGCTGATCGACGCCGGCGCCAATTCGGCGGCGCGCGAGCTGTTCCACCTGTCGGCGATCGACAGGATCCGCGTCTTCGTCTCGGTGCCGGAAGCCTATTCCCGCGCGGTCCACCCCGGCGACAAGGCGAAGGTCACGCTCGACGAATTCCCGGGCGAGGCGTTCCAAGGCATCCTGGCACGCACGTCCAACGCCATCGATCCGGCCTCGCGCTCGCTGCTGGTCGAGATCGACGTCGACAACGCCGACGGCCGTCTGCTGCCCGGCGCCTATGCCTTCGTCCATCTAAGCCTGGCGAAGCCGATGAAATCCGTCACCTTGCCGTCCAACGCGCTGATCTTCCGCAAGGAGGGCATCCGCGTCGCGGTGATCCACGACGGCAAGGCGGACCTGGTGCCGATCGTCATCGGTCGGGACTACGGCGACAGGATCGAGGTCGTCTCCGGACTGCAGGCGACCGACGACGTCATTCTCGATCCGTCGGACTCGCTGATCACCGGTACCGCCGTTCGCACCGAAGCCCCGGCACCGGTCGGGGCGCCCAAATGAGGCGATTGCGGACCTTCGCCACCTTCACGACCCTGGCGCTCGTCGCCGGTTGCCAGGTCGGTCCGGACTATGTGAAGCCGAGCACGGCGGTTCCCGAAACCTACAAGGAAGCGGCACCGATCGCGCCGGTCGATGCCGGCGTCTGGAATCCGGCCCGGCCGGCGGACGAAGCTGCCCGCAGCAAATGGTGGGAAGCCTTCAACGATCCGACCCTGAACGCGCTCGAGGAACAGGTGACCGTATCGAACCAGAACCTGAAGGTCTCGCAAGCCCGGTTCCGCCAGGCCCGCGCGATGGTCGGCGTCAGCCGGGCAGCGGAATTTCCGTTGCTGACGACCGTGCCCGGTGTCACCAGCATCAATACGTCCGATAACAAACCCTATCCCTCGACCTCCCATACGACGGGCGATTTCACTCTGCCGCTCGATGCCACCTACGAGGTCGATCTCTGGGGGCGCATCGGACGCAACGTCTCGTCGTCCGGGGACGAGGCGCAGGCCAGCGCCGCCGATCTCCAGACCGTCACCCTCAGCCTTCATGCCGAGCTGGCGATCGATTATTTCAACCTGCGCAGTGCGGATTCCCAGGAGAAGCTACTCGGCGATTCGGTGAAGGCCTTCGCCGACGCGCTGCAACTGACGACCAATCGGGCCAATGGCGGTGCGGCACCGGATTCCGACGTGGCGCAGGCCAAGACCCAGCTCGATACCACGCGGGTCCAGGCAACCGATGTCATGATCCAGCGGGCGCAATACGAACATGCCATCGCCGCCCTGATCGGCAAGACACCGGCCGCGTTCAGCCTGCCGCCGGCGCCATTGACCTTGCACCAGCCGGCCATTCCCGCAGGACTGCCGTCGGAACTGCTGCAGCGCCGCCCCGACGTCGCCGCCGCCGAGCGGCGGGTTGCGGAGGCGAACGAACAGATCGGCATCGCGCGTGCGGCCTATTATCCGTCCCTGGTGCTGGGATCCATCGTCGGGTTCGAGGGTCACAACCCGTCGGTCTGGTTCAACTGGCCGAGCCTGCTCTGGTCGGTCGGCGCCACCATGACCGAAACCCTGTTCGACGGCGGCCGGCGCGACTCCTTGTCGGATGCCGCGCGCGCCAACTACGACGCCACCGTCGCCAGCTATCGGCAGACAACGCTCGGCGCGTTCCAGCAGGTCGAGGACGACCTGTCCGGCCTGCGCATCCTGCAGCAGGAAGCTCAGCAGCAGGACGAGGCCGTCGCCTCGGCGCAGAACTCGCTGCAACTGTTTACCAATCGCTATGTCGGTGGTCGCGATACCTATCTGCAGGTCATCACCGCGCAGACCATCGCGCTCAGCAACGAACGCAATCAGACGGAGATCCTGCGCCGGCGCATGGAGGCGAGCGTGCAACTGATCAAGGCGCTCGGCGGCGGCTGGAACCTGGACTCGCTGCCGTCGCTGACAGATCTGGAAAAGAGCGCCGACGCCGCGCCACCTTGAAAACTCTTCCTCGTCGTTTTCGTGCAGGCGCTACGAACCTTCCCGCTTCCGCCGGTCCAGCACCATCTCGACGAAGGCGCGGGTGACCGCGGGAGCGGCGCTTTCCAGATGCACCAGGCTCAGGGTCGCGCGCGGCGCGCGACCCTCGATCGGGCGATAGGTCACGCCGGGCGCGGCCAGGTGCATCATCGAGGCCGGCACGATCGAAATCCCCATGCCCGCCGCGACCAGGGTCACGGTCGAGCCCATCTGCGGTGCCTCCTGGCCGACCCGCGGACTGAAGCCCGCCGCCTGGCAGGCACCCACGATGTCGTCATAGAGCGCGCGTCCGTTGCGGCGCGGATAGAGGATGAAAGTCTCTTGCGCGAGATCGGCCAGCGCCACACGACGGCGCCGGGCCAGCGCATGGTCTTCCGGCAATGCGACCAACATTTCTTCATGGAACAGCAGATGGGAGTCGAGCCCGCCCGTCTCGCCCGGGACCGGCCGGATGAACGCGGCATTCAGGCGTTCGGTCTGGAACATCGCGATCAGATGGACCGTATTGCCCTCGATCAGTTCGACCTGAACCTCCGGATAGGCCAGCCGATAGTCGCGGATGGCACCCGTGACGAACGGATGGAACGAGGCGGACGAAGTGAAGCCGATGCGGATGATGCCGGATTCGCCACGCGCCGCCCGCCGGGCGTTGTCGAGCGCCTCCCCCGCCTGCTGCAGGATCGCGCGGGCGTCCGGCACCAGCCGCTCGCCCGCCTCCGTCAGGGCGATGCCGTGCGGCAGGCGATGGAACAGTGCGGTGCCAAGCTCGGCCTCGAACTGCTTGATCTGCTGGCTGAGCGGCGGTTGGCTGATGCCGAGCCGCTGGGCGGCGCGGGTGAAATGCCGCTCCTCGGCTACGGCCAGGAAATAGCGGAAATGCCGAAGCTCCATATGCATCACGTATCAGGACAGGCGTTTTTATATATTGGACGGATGATAACGCACCCCCGACACTGCATCGAGAGGTGAGTGAAGCAGCCCGCAGGACGGAGAATGGAATGGCCACGACGATGAGGCCACTCGAAGGATTGCTGGTGGTGGCGCTCGAACAGGCCGTCGCGGCACCCTATTGCAGCTCGCGGCTGGCCGATGCCGGCGCGCGCGTCGTCAAGATCGAGCGGCCAGAGGGCGATTTCGCCCGCGGCTACGATGCGGCGGTCAACGGCCTGTCCAGCTATTTCGTCTGGCTCAATCGCGGCAAGCAGAGCCTGGTCGCCGACATCAAGGATCCGGACGACGCCGCCCTGCTGCATCGGTTGCTGGCGAGGGCGGACGTCTTCATCCAGAACTTGGCGCCCGGCGCGGCCGACCGCGTGGGCTTCGGCTCGCAGACACTGCGTCGACGCTATCCCCGGCTGATCACGGTCGACGTCTCGGGCTACGGCGCCGGCCATGCCTATACCGAAATGAAGGCCTATGACCTGCTGGTCCAGGCCGAGAGCGGCCTCGCCTCGATCACCGGCCACCCGGCCGGACCCGGCCGGGTCGGCGTGTCGGTCTGCGACATCGCCTGCGGCATGGCCGCTCACGCCGCGGTGCTGGAAGCGCTGATCGCCCGCTCGCTGACCGGCGAGGGCAGCCGGCTCGAGGTCAGTCTGTTCGATGGCATGGCGGACTGGATGAACGTGCCGCTGCTCTACGCCGAAGGCACCGGCCGGCAGGTCGAGCGTGTCGGCCTCGCCCACCCGTCGATCTGCCCCTATGGCGCCTTCGAGACGTCCGACGGCAAGCTCGTGCTGATCTCGATCCAGAACGAGCGGGAATGGGCGAGTTTCTGCTCCACGTTCATGGCGGAACCGGAGCTGCCGAAGCAGGCCGGCTTCGGAAGCAACAACGCCCGCGTCGCCAATCGTCCGGAAGTCGATGCCCGGGTTGCCGCGGTGTTTGGCGCAATGACACGCGACGCGGCGGCGGAGCGCCTGCGCGAGGCACGAACGGCCTATGGTTTCGTCAGCGACCTCACGGACCTCGCGTCTCACCCGGCGCTGCGCCGGGCCGCGGTCGAAACCTCGGCCGGCATCGCGTCGATCGTCGCACCGCCCGCGATCCGGAACGGCCAGCAGCCACAGCTTGGCCCTGTGCCCGACATCGGCGAGCATGACCGGGCAATTCGCGAGGAATTCGCCGCATGAGCGCGCCCATCACTGAGGAAGACCTGATCGCGAGCATCGCCGACGCGCTGCAGTTCATCTCCTACTACCATCCCGAGGACTATATCCGGCACCTGACCGAGAGCTATCGACACGAGGAGAGTCCGGCAGCGAAGAACGCGATCGCCCAGATCCTGGCGAACTCGCGCATGGCGGCGATCGGGCATCGGCCTATCTGCCAGGACACCGGCGTCGTCAACGTCTTCATGAAGATCGGCATGGGCGCCCGCTTCGCCACCCATCGACCGCTCGACGAGCTGGTCGACGAGGGCGTGCGGCGCGCCTGGAGGAACGACGTCAACCCGCTGCGCGCCTCGATGGTGCGCGAGCCCCTGTTCGACCGCAAGAACACCGGCGACAACACGCCGGCCAACCTGCATGTCGAGATGGTCGCCGGCGATACCGTCGAGATCCATGTCGCAGCCAAGGGCGGCGGTTCCGAAAACAAGTCGCGCTTCGTGGTGCTGGAGCCCAGCGATTCAGTGGGCGACTGGGTGCTGCGCACGGTCGAGACCCTGGGCGCCGGCTGGTGTCCGCCCGGCCTGCTGGGCATCGGCGTCGGCGGCAGCGCGGAGAAGGCCATGCTGATGGCGAAGCAGTCGCTGCTCGACCCGATCGACATGACCGAATTGCGCGCCAGAGGGCCGGCTTCGAAACTCGAGGAGATGCGGATCGAGCTGTGGGAAAAGATCAATGCGCTCGGCATCGGCGCCCAGGGACTAGGCGGCCTCACCACGGTGCTGGACGTGAAGATCCGCACCTTTCCGGTCCATGCCGCTTCCCTGCCGGTCGGGCTGATCCCGCAATGCGCGGCCGACCGCCACGTGCATTTCGTGCTCGACGGTTCCGGACCGGCACAACTGACGCCGCCGAGCCTCGACCTCTGGCCGGAGATTCCGCTCGACGGTCTCAAGGCCGGCGCACGCCGGGTCGATCTCGATCGGCTGACCCGGGCAGAGGTTGCGACCTGGCGGGCCGGCGAGACGCTGCTGCTGTCGGGCCGGCTGCTGACGGGCCGTGACGCGGCCCATCTCCGCATGACGAAGATCCTGGCCGCCGGCCAGCCGCTGCCGGTCGATTTCCGGGATCGGGCGATCTATTACGTCGGACCGGTCGATGCGGTCGGCACCGAAGCAGTCGGACCGGCCGGACCCACGACATCGACCCGGATGGATCGCTTCACCGAGGCCATGCTGTCCCAGACCGGCCTGCTGGTCATGGTCGGCAAGGCCGAGCGCGGGCCGGCGACGATCGAAGCGATCCGGGTCCATCGCGCTGCCTACCTGATCGCGGTCGGCGGTGCGGCCTATCTCGTCTCCAAGGCGATCAAATCGTCGCGCGTCCTGGCGTTCGAGGATCTGGGCATGGAGGCGATCCACGAGTTCGTCGTGGCGGACATGCCCGTCACCGTCGCGGTCGATGCCCAGGGCACCTCGATCCATCGCGAAGGTCCTGCCCGCTGGCGCACCGCGCCGGCCTCTCCCTGAGAATCGTCATGCAAGCTGTTGACCCCTATGCCGATATCCGCGAAGCCGTTGCGAAATTATGCGCCCGTTTCCCCGGCGAATACTGGCGCAAGCTGGATCGGGGCATGGAATATCCGGCCGAGTTCGTCCAGGCGCTGACCGAGGCCGGATATCTCTCGGTGCTGATCCCGGAGGAATATGGCGGCGCCGGCCTGCCGCTCTCCGGTGCGGCGGCGATCCTGGAAACCGTGCAGCACAGCGGCGGCAACGGGGCGGCATGCCATGCCCAGATGTACACCATGGGCACGGTGCTTCGGCACGGCAGCGACGCCCAGAAGGCGATGTACCTGCCCAAGATCGCCAGCGGCGAGTTGCGGCTGCAGGCGTTCGGCGTGACCGAGCCGACCAGCGGCACCGACACGACGTCGCTCCGCACGGTCGCCCGACGCGAGGGTGACAAGTACATCGTGAACGGCCAGAAGATCTGGACCAGCCGGGCCGGGCATTCCGACCTGATGCTGTTGCTCGCGCGCACCACGGCGCGAGACCAGGTCGCGAAGAAGACCGATGGCCTGTCGACCTTCCTGGTCGACATGCGGTCGGCGTTGGGCCAGGGACTGACCATCCGGCCGATCCGCACGATGATGAACCACAATTCCTGCGAGGTCTTCTTCGACAATCTGGAAGTGCCGGCGGAGAACCTGATCGGCGAGGAAGGCAAAGGCTTCCGCTATATCCTGTCGGGCATGAATGCCGAGCGCATCCTGATCGCGTCGGAATGCATCGGCGACGCGAAATGGTTTCTCGATCGTGCCTCGACCTATGCCAAGGAGCGTATCGTCTTCGGGCGACCGATCGGCCAGAATCAGGGCATCCAGTTCCCGATCGCCAGGGCCTACGCCAACATGCGTGCGGCCGACCTGATGGTGCGGGACGCGCTGCGTCTCTACGAAGCCGGCGCCAATCCGGGCGCAGAGGCCAACATGGCGAAGATGCTGGCGGCCGATGCCTCGTTCGAGGCGGCGAACGCCTGCATCCAGACCCACGGCGGCTTCGGCTTTGCCGAAGAATATGACGTCGAGCGCAAATTCCGCGAGACGCGGCTCTACCAGGTCGCGCCGATTTCGACCAACCTGATCCTGTCATATCTGGCCGAGCACGTGCTGGGCCTGCCCCGCTCCTACTGAGGACGCCCTGCCTTGGACCTGGATCTCTCTGCCCTGCGGTCCTGGATCGGTCGATCCCTGGAGGCCGACGACATCGTGACGCCGCGCCTCGTTGCGGAATATCGGGCGACGCTCGATCCCAATCTGGCTGCCGTGCCGGGGAGCGAGGCCCCTTTGGCGCTCCATTGGTGCCTGGCGCCACCGATCACGCCGCTCTCGGCGATCGGCGGCGACGGCCATGCCGCCAAGGGCGAGTTCCTGCCACCGGTACCGTTGCCGAGACGGATGTGGGCCGGAGGATCGGTCACGACCCACGGGCCGCTCGAGCTCGGCGACCGGGTCCACCGGCGCTCGGTCATCGCCGACGTCACCGTCAAACAGGGCCGGACCGGCACCCTATGCTTCGTCTCGATCGACCACGACTATTCGACCAAGCGCGGCGTGGCCCTGTCGGAGCGGCACGACATCGTCTATCGCGATGCGGTCACTTCCGCGGCAAAGCCGGAGGACGCGCGCGCGCCGGCCAAGCCTCGTGCGGCGGATCTGACCTGGCAGGTCGACGCGACGCCGACCCTGCTGTTCCGCTATTCGGCAATGACCTTCAACGGCCATCGGATCCATTACGACCAACCCTACGTGACCGGGGTCGAGGGCTATCCGGGCCTGGTCGTCCATGGCCCGTTGCAGGCGAGCCTCATGTTCAATCTCGCGGCTGTACTGGGCGACGGCGTGCCCACCGGCTTTCGGTACCGCGGCCTGTCGCCGCTGTTCTCGGGCCAGCGCTTCGCCATACGAGGCATCCGCAATCCTGAGGGCATCCGTTGCTGGACCGAGGATGCGGCTGGAAAGATCTGCATGGAATCAGAGGCGCGAATCGGCTCATAAGAGGCTGACATTAATGAAGATCCAAGACGAAGGTCTGGAAATATCGGGAGGAACGAGATGAAGAATATTCTGGCGGCAGGCATCTTTACCGCGCTCGTGGCGCTCGTCGCCGGGCCGGCATCGGCGGACGAGCCGATCGTGATCAAGTTCAGCCATGTGGTGGCGCCGGACACGCCCAAGGGCAAGGGCGCCGACAAGTTCAAGGAACTGGCCGAGAAATACACCGGCGGCAAGGTGCGGATCGAGGTCTACCCGAACTCGCAGCTCTACAAGGACAAGGAAGAGGTCGAGGCGCTGCAACTGGGCGCGGTTCAGATGCTGGCCCCGTCCCTGGCCAAGTTCGGCCCGCTCGGCGCCAAGGAATTCGAGGTCTTCGACCTGCCCTACATCGTGCCCAGCAAGGCGGCACTGCGCCGGGTGACCGACGGGCCGCTGGGCAAGAGCCTGTTCCAGAAGCTCGAGTCCAAGGGCATCACGGGCCTGGCCTATTGGGACAACGGCTTCAAGATCATGAGCGCCAACAAGCCGCTCAAGATGCCGGCCGATTTCCAGGGCCTGAAGATGCGCATCCAATCCTCCAAGGTACTGGAGGCCCAGTTCAAGGCGCTGGGCGCCCTGCCCCAGGTCATGGCCTTCTCGGACGTCTACCAGGCGATGCAGACCGGCGTGGTCGACGGATCGGAGAACACACCGTCGAACATGTGGTCGCAGAAGCATTACGAGGTGCAGAAATACGCCACCCTGTCCGATCACGGCTATATCGGCTACGCGGTGATCGTGAACAAGAAATTCTGGGACGGTCTGCCGGCCGACATCCGCACCCAGCTCGACAAGGCGATGGCCGAGGCCACGACCTATGCCAACGACCTGTCCCAGAAGGAGAATGACGACGCACTGGCCGCCATGAAAGCCTCCGGCAAGATAACGTTCATCGAGCTTACGGCCGAGGAGAAGGCGGCCTGGCGCAAGGCACTCGCCCCGGTCGCCGACGAGATGACGTCGCGCATCGGCAAGGAAACGATCGACGCGTTCAGGAAAGCGACCGCGGACGCTCCCTGACATCCTGCGCACCGTTCCGGAGCCGCCCTTCCGAGAGTGCTCCGAACCGGTCGTGCTTCAATCGTTGGCGGAGAGAAAGCCAGATGCTGCTTCGGATCCTCGATCGGCTGGAAGAGCTCCTGATCGCGACCATGATCGGCGGGGCCACGCTGATCATCTTCCTGTCCGTGGTCCAACGCTTCGCGGCCGGCGTCCGCTGGCTCTATCCGATCGCCAGCCAATTCGACATGGGATGGGCGCAGGAACTCTGCATCTTCATGTTCATCTGGATGGCGAAGTTCGGCGCCGCCTACGGCGTCCGTACCGGCATCCATGTCGGCGTCGACGTGCTGGTGAAACGGCTCGAACCCCGGCGACAGAAGGCCATCGTACTGTTCGGCCTGATGTGCGGCGTGCTGTTCACCAGCGTCATCGGCACCATGGGCGCCGAATTCGTCTATGGGCTGATGGGCACCGACCAGACGACGCCCGACCTGGAATGGCCGAGTTGGGTCGTCTATCTGTGCATCCCGCTCGGTTCCTACCTGATGTGCTTCCGGTTCCTGCAGGTCGCCTGGCGGTTCTGGCGCACCGGCGAACTGCCGCATCACGATGCGGGCCATGTCGAGGACCTGGAGGGCCAGACCGTCGACATGGGCGCGCCCGTATGAGCGCCGCCCTCATCTTCGGCATCCTGCTGGCCCTGATGCTGACCAGCATGCCGATCTCGATCGCGCTCGGCCTCACCGTCCTCGCGTTCATGTTCACCATGACGCAGGTACCGATCGAGAGCGTCGGGCTGAAGCTGTTCACCGGCCTCGACAATTTCTCGATCATGGCGATCCCGTTCTTCATCCTGGCCGGCACGTTCCTGACGCGCGGTGGCGTTGCGCGGCGCATGATCGCATTTACCTCGTCGCTGGTCGGCCATTGGCCGGGCGGCCTCGGCCTTGCCGGCGTCGCGGCGTCGGCGCTGTTCGCTGCCGTCTCGGGCTCGAGCGTCGCGACCGTGGTCGCAATCGGCTCGATCATCCTGCCGGCCATGGTCGACCAGGGCTATCCCAAACGATTCGGCGCCGGCGTCATCACGACCTCGGGCGCGCTCGGCATCCTGCTGCCGCCGTCGGTCATCCTGGTGCTGTTTGGCGTCTCGACGAACACGTCGATCGGTGCCTTGTTCATGGCGGGCGTCGTGCCCGGCATCCTGCTGGCCATCCTGATGATCGGCATCACGCTGGTCATCGCCTGGCGTCGCGGCTATCCGCGCATGGCGCGGGCGAGTTGGGGCGAGCGCTGGCGCACCTTCCGGGAATCCTTTTGGGGCCTGGCCCTGATCGCCATCGTGCTGGGCGGCATCTATGGTGGCATCTTCACCCCGACCGAGGCGGCGGCCGTCGCCGCGGTCTATGCCTTCGTCATCGCGGTCTTCGTCTATCGCGACCTGCGCCTGCGCGACGTGCCCAAGGTGTTGCTGAGTGCCGCCAACACCAGTTCCATGCTGCTCTACATCATCACCAACGCGGTGCTGTTCTCGTTCCTGATGACGAACGAGCACATTCCGCAGAACATGGCCGCCTGGATCGTGGCCCAGCATTTCGACGTCTGGACCTTCCTGCTGGTCGTGAACGTCGTGCTGCTCGCCGCCGGCAACGTCATGGAGCCGACGTCGATCCTGCTGATCATGGCGCCGATCCTGTTCCCGATCGCGACCAGCCTTGGCGTCGACCCGATCCATTTCGGCATCCTGATGGCCGTCAACATGGAGGTGGGACTTTGCCATCCGCCGGTCGGCCTCAACCTCTACGTCGCGTCCGGCATCGCCCGCATGGGGATCTCGGAACTGACCGTGGCGGTGCTGCCCTGGCTGGTCGCCATGCTGTTCTTCCTGGTGCTGATCACCTATGTCCCGGTCCTGTCGGTCTGGCTGCCTCATCATCTGGGAATGTGAGGATACGCGCATGACCCCTATCGACTCTCTGCCGATTGCCAAGCATCTCGACCGGCTCGACGCCTTGATCGAGATCGATGGACGCCGGATACTCGACATCGGCTGCGGCGATGGCGCGCTCGTACGCGCGCTCGCACGGCGCGGGGCGCTCATGACCGGCGTCGAGATCGATGCCCGCGCCCTGGCCCCGGCACTGGCAGCACCCCCGGTCGCGCTGGAGCGCTATCTGGAAGGCCGGGCCGAATCCCTGCCGCTCGGCGATGCCGCCGTCGACATCGCGATCTTCTTCAACAGCCTGCATCACGTGCCGGTCGACCTGCTCGACACGGCCTTGGCCGAAGCGGCCCGGGTGCTGGTGCCCGGCGGCGTCCTGGTCGCGCTGGAACCGATCGCCGCCGGCTCCTATTTCGAACTGACCAGGCTCGTCGAGGACGAAACCTTCGTTCGGGCAAAAGCCTATGACGCCCTGCGCGCCACTACGCGCCACGGCCTTGTCGCGATCCGTGAGGAAACTTATCGCAACCCTATGATCTTCAAGGATTTCGGCGTATTCGAAGCCCGCATGGTCGCCGTCGATCCGGCCAGGGCGCCGATCATCGCGGAACATGTCGCATCGCTGCGCCAGGCATTCGAGGCGACTGCGGAAAAGAGCGCCGATGGTTACTGCTTCCATCAGCCGGCCCGGATCAATCTGTTTCGAAAAGCCTGAACCCGTCCTCGCTTCGACAGGTGACTGGACTGGCCTTCGTCAGAAGACCTCGCCGACCGGCGGGGTGCCGGCGTCGGGCTGTGCCGCCCAGGCGACCCGGTTGCGGCCGGCATTCTTGGCTTCGTAGAGCCGCGTGTCGGCCAGTTTCACCAGCTCTTCGGCCCCCTGGGTATGGTGCGCCGGAATGATGGTGGCGCCGCCGATGCTGACCGAGACGACGGTGCCGGCGGTCGAGAAGGCGTGGGGCTGCGCCATGGCGAGCACGCTTCGGCGCAGAGTTTCGGCGATCACGATGGCGCCGGCCGCATCCGTCTCGGGCATGATGACGACGAATTCCTCGCCGCCATAACGCGCGACCAGGTCGCTGGGCCGGTGAACGCCCTCGGCAAGGACGTTGGCGACCCGCTTCAGGCATTCATCGCCCGCAGCGTGACCGTAATTGTCATTGTAGAGCTTGAAGCAATCGACATCGATGATGATGAGCGACATGGTCGTGCCCTGACGGCGCGAGCGCAACCACTCGTGCTCGAGCGCTTCGTCGAAGCGGCGGCGGTTCGCGATGCCGGTCAGGCCGTCGAGCACCAGCAACCGCTCCAGCATGTCCTGGTAGCGCTTCAACTGCAGATGATTGCGCACCCGGGCGCGGACGATCGGCGGGCTGAACGGCTTCGTGATATAGTCGATGGCGCCGATCTCGAGGCCCTTGGCCTCATCGGATTCGTCGGACAGGCCGGAGATGAAGATGACCGGGATGCCCTTGGTGCGCGGATCGGCCTTCAGACGCCGACAGACTTCGTGGCCATCGAGCCCGGGCATCACCACGTCGAGCAGGATGAGATCGGGTTCCTGCTCCACGGCCAACCGCAGCGCCGTCACGCCATCCATGGCGAACAGACTGTCATATTCGGCGCCGAGGACTTCGTTCAGAATCTCGATATTCGTCGCCGCATCATCGACGATCAAAATTCTGTGCTTCTCGACCGTCATCCCGCCTCACGTACTGGCCTTGCGGCCCAAACTACGGCCTACGTGCGGAGCTTACTATAAAAAATCGGACAAGAGTCCGCCAAGTCGCCACCTTGCCAGGCTGTTGCGCATCGTCATTTCGCAAGATCGAGGCCAGGCAGGGCTTTGGTATGCTGAGCGCGAACGGCATCGAGCCTGTTCGGGTCCATGCCGAGCGCACGGAGGATGGTCGGAGCGACCTGCCGGATCTCGATCGGATCGCGGACCGTGCCGGGCGTGATGCGGGCACCCGACACCAGGATCGCCACATGGGTGTCGTCGGCGGAGAAGCCGCCATGCTCGGCGATCTTGGCATTGGTCGGCTTGGTATAGATGACGCCCGGCTGGGTCTCGACGAACAGGTCCGGAACCCGTGAGTCCGCGGCGGGATCGGCGCCCCACAGCCGCTTCAGCTCCGGCCCCTGGTAGATGTGACCAATCCCCAATTCATCTTTGCGCGCCATCAGCGCGTCGGCGATCGTTTTCGACTGCGCGCCATCGGTCAACCAGAGCAGGCCGACGTCGTCCAGCGTCGCATGGGCCAGCCCGCCCTTGACCGCCTCGTCGACCGCCTTGGTCAGGCTCTTGCCGTCGATCTTGCGCACGAGCTTCGGGTCGACCGGCGAATTGCCGTGCTTGCTCGCCAGGATCAGCAGCGTCCCGTCGTAGAGGCCGGCCGCCTTGAGTGCCGAGACCACGACGCCCAGCGACCGATCCGTATGCGCCAGGCCTTCGGCCAGATCGGGACTCGGGGTGAAGGCGGCATCGATATAACCGGCATATTTCTGGCCGACGCTGACTGCCTGGAAATTCATGCCGAAGACGGCAGGAACCGCGATCTTGCGGATGCCGGCATGGTCCAGCCCGTTGATCTCGCGGACCAGGGCGGCCACGCGCAGGTCGTCGTTCGCCTCGGCTTTCCGCACGTCGTGATCCTGGGCGCCGGCCGCGATCTCCGGTGCATAGAAATCCGCGAGGCCGGTGCCGCTGCGTCCCTTCAGGATGTCGTAGGCCGGATGCTTGTCGAGCCAGGCGCCCGTCAGGCCGGCGGCCGTGACGACGTCGAATACCGTGTTGCTGCGGAGATAGGCATGGGGCCAGACCGGTTTGCAGCCCGCTTTAGGATCGCGCGGCAGCTTCGCCTCGTCGATGCCGCCGCCGGCGTCGAGGGCTTCGGCGTCGACGTCGATCTCTTCATCGAAATCGGCCGACGCGCCGATCTTGGTGCAATCCGAGCCGGCGGGTGACAGGGCCCGATCCCACGACGCGTCATAATAGATCCCCGTTGCCGACGGGGTGCCGCCGGTGACCATCGCCAGCATGCCGGGGAAGCTGTCCGACGGCCTGGTGGTCTGGGCGTTCTCGTAGATCTTGCCGCGGCCCGCGAGCTGGGCCAGCACCGAACGGCCGTTGGCGTCGATGAAGCGTTTCAGGTCGGCCTGGTGCAGCCCGTCGATCGAGATCAACAGCACGTGCCGATAGCTGGCCGCGCCGGCGGGGCTGCCCATCAGCCCTGTCGCAGCAAGTGCTGCGCCCACGGCGCACCGAAACATTCTCATGGCGTTCCCCCACCCTCGATGGCGGCGGACTATAGCCATGCCGGATGACGGTTTTGCGTCAATCGGCGAGCGCGGCAGCGACGACCTTGGCCGCATCGCCGGGCGTGCCCGGGCTGGTGCGCAGGGGTATTTCCTTCAGGAAGAACAGGATGACAAGAGCGAGGAGCGACAGCGCCGCGGA
>NZ_DASZBY010000158.1:0-48870 GCF_035943795.1 Aliidongia sp.
GCGGCGCTGCTGGGCGCCCTGCCGCTGGCGATCGGCACGGGAACGGGATCGGAGCTGCGCCGGCCGCTCGGCATCGCCATCGTCGGCGGCCTGATCGTCTCGCAGTTCCTGACGCTCTACACCACGCCGGTGATCTATCTGTTCTTCGAGCGCGTGCGGGTCGTGGTCGCCCGCCGGTTCGGGCGCAAGGCGGCGGACAAGCCGCGGCAGATCCCGCTGCCGTTCAACGCCGTGCGCGACCCGGACGCGGCGGAATAGGGCGATGGGCATTTCCGAGCCCTTCATCCGGCGCCCGGTCGCGACCGTCCTGCTGTCGATCGGCCTGATGCTGCTGGGCATCGTGGCCTATCGGCAGCTGGCCGTGGCGGCGCTGCCCAACGTCGACCTGCCGATCATCCGGGTGTCGGCCAGCCTGCCCGGCGCCGATCCGGAGACGGTGGCGGCCTCGCTGGCGACGCCGCTCGAGCGCCAGCTCGGTACGATCTCCGGCCTGACCCAGATCACTTCGATCAATACGCTCGGCAGCAGCATGATCATGCTGCAGTTCGACATCAGCCGGAACGTCGACGATGCCGCCCGCGACGTGCAGGCGGCGATCAACGCGTCGGTCCAGAACCTGCCGCAGGACCTGCCGCGGCTGCCGACCTTCTTCAAGGCGAACCCGGCCGCCTTTCCGATCCTGACCTTGGCGTTGACGTCCGAGACCCTGCCGCCGGGCAAGGTCTACGACTATGCCGACACCGTCGTGTCCCAGAAGCTGTCGCAGCTCGAAGGCGTGTCCGAGGTCGACATCAATGGTGCGGAGAAGAGCGCCGTGCGGGTCGAGGTCGATCCGAGCGCGCTCGCGAACATGGGCCTGGCGCTCAGCGACGTCAGCACGGCGATCCAGTCGGCCAACGTCGACGGACCCAAGGGCAGCATCCAGGGCGACGACCGCGCGCTGATGATCACGGCGACCGACCAGCTATTCACTGCCGAGGACTGGAGCAAGATCGTCGTCGCCTGGCGCAACGGCGCGCCGGTGCGTCTGAAGGACGTGGCCAAGGTCTCGGACGGGGTCGCCAACACCAGGCTCGCCGGCTGGTTCGGCGACGAGCGCGGCATCGTGGTCCAGGTACGCAAGAAGCCGGATGCGAACACCGTCGCGACCGTCGACCGCATCATGGCGGCGCTGCCGCTGCTCGAGCGTTGGATGCCGCCGTCGATCAAGGTCCACGTGACCGCCGACCGCACGCGCATGATCCGTGCCGCGATCGCCGACGTGCAATTCACCATGCTGGTCACGATCGGGCTGGTCGTGCTGGTGATTGCGGTGTTCCTGCGGCGCTTCTGGGCGACGATGATCCCCAGCGTCACGATCCCGGTATCGCTGCTCGCCACCTTCGCGGTCATGTACGCCTGCCACTACAGCCTCGACAACCTGTCTCTGATGGCGCTCATCGTCGCGGTGGGATTCGTGGTCGACGATGCGATCGTCATGATCGAGAACATCACGCGGCTGATCGAGGAGGGCCATCCGCCGGTCGAGGCGGCGATCCGCGGGTCGAGGCAGATGGGCTTCACCATCGTGTCGATCACCGTCTCGCTGATCGCGGCGCTGATCCCGGTGCTATTCATGCCCGGCATCTTCGGCCTGTTCTTCCGCGAGTTCGGCGTGACCCTGTGCGCGGCGATCCTCATGTCGGCGATCGTGTCGCTGACCTTGACGCCGATGATGTGCGCGCGGTTCCTGTCGATCGGCAATCTCAAATCCGCCGACGGCCCGTTCGGCCGGGCCTGCGAGAGGCTGCTGGAGCACACGATCGACGGCTACATGCGCTCGCTGGTCTGGGCGCTGGGCCATCGCTGGCTGATGCTGGGTGTCACCGTCGGTGCCGCCGTCGGCACGATCCTGCTGTTCGGCGTGGTGCCGAAGGGTGCCTTGCCGACCCAGGATACCGGCGTCATTCGGGGGGCAACCCTCGCGCCCCCGGACATTTCCTTTACCGCGATGAGCGACCGCCAGCGTGCCGTGGTTTCGGTCATCGAACAGGATCCGGCGGTCGAGAGCATCACGTCGAACATCGGTTCCAACGGCTTCCAGGGGATGAACAACGGCAGCATCAGCGTCAATCTGGTCGATGCCGGCCGGCGTCCCCGTGTCGAGCAGATCATCGAGCGTCTGCGCCCGCAATTGGCCAAGGTCGACGGCATCCAGAGCTTCCTGTCGCCGGTGCAGGATTTCGGCGGCGGCGGCCGGCAGGGCAATGCGCGCTATCAGTACACGCTGCATGCCAACGATCTGACGTTGCTGGAGCATTGGGCCGCGACCATGCGCGACCGGCTGAAGGCCTTGCCCGAGATCGCCGACGTCAGCACCGACCAGGACAAGGCGGGGCTGCAGATCGACCTGAAGATCGATCGCGAGCGGGCGGCTCGGCTGGGTGTGACCATGAGTGCCATCGACAATGCGCTCTACAACGCGTTCGGCCAGCGGCAGGTCGCGACCATGTACGGCCCGCTCGACCAGTTCAAGGTGGTGCTGGAGGTCGATCCGAAGTTCCAGGGCGAGCCGGCGTCGCTCAACCATCTGTTCGTGCCGGGCACCAACTCGTCGCAGGTGCCGTTGAGCTTCCTGGTGCGGACCCAACCGGGCACGGCACCGGTCCAGCTCAATCATCAGAATGCCAGCCCGGCCATCACCATCTCGTTCAACACCAAGCTGGACGTGACGATCGGCGACGCGATGGCTGCGATCAAGCGCAGCGAGGCCCAGGCGGTGTTTCCCGAAGGCGTTACCGGCTCGTTCGAAGGCGACGCCCGCGACGCGCAGGATTCCAACAACTCCATGCCGCTGCTGCTGATCGGGGCTGTGGTCGCGGTCTATGTCGTGCTGGGCATGCTGTATGAGAGCTATGCCCATCCCTTTACGATCCTCTCGACCATTCCGTCGGCCAGCCTGGGGGCGCTGCTGGCCCTGATCGTCACCAACACCAGCCTGTCGATCATCGCCCTGATCGGCATCATCCTGCTGATCGGGCTGGTCAAGAAGAACGCCATCATGATGGTGGATTTCGCGCTGGACGCGGAACGGCGCGAGGGGCTGACGCCGGAGCAGTCGATCCTGCGTGCCGCACGCCAGCGCTTCCGTCCCATCACCATGACCACGCTCGCCGCCGTGTTCGGCTCGCTGCCGATCGCGCTCGGCCATGGCGCCGGGTCGGAACTGCGACAACCGCTGGGCATCACCATCATTGGCGGCCTGCTGGTCAGCCAGGCGTTGACGCTCTACACCACGCCGGTGGTCTATCTGTTCATCGACCGGCTGCGCTTCCGCCGCACGCGCCGACTGCCGGGCGTGGTGGCGCCGGCCGAGTAACTCACTCGCCTCAGGCCGGACCGTGGTGGGTCATCTCGCCATTCTCGAAATCGCAGCTGTAGATCTTGGCGTCGATGATGTTGGGATTGGTCGGCTGCGCCTCGAGCCGGATCGAGATCGCATCGCCGAAATTGGTGATCGACGGGCCGTCGGCGAACGTCACCGGCAGGGCGCCCAACGACTTGACGAATTCCACCTTGCATCGGGCGACCAGCGGCGCGGTCGTGGCGACGGCCCGCTGCGACGACAGCGCCACCTCTTGCGGCGAGGGCGCACAGCCGGCAAGCATCAGGGCAGGCGCAAACAGGATCGGCATGAGATGACGCAAGGCGGGCTCCCGGCGGGGGTACGAAACGACTGCCCGGAGTCTAGCCGCCGCAGTCGCCGGTTGCGAGGAGGTTCCGGGGACGACAGGTGGTTTGTTGCGCCGGTGTCGCGCGGCCGCCACCTTGCTGCGGTCGGGGTCGACATCTGTGGCCGGTTGTTAGTCTTTGCGGAAATCCTCCGGAACATGCGTGTCATCGAGCCGAGTGTTGCCGTATTGCGCCCAGCTTTGTGAAAAGGCGGTCCATGGTGCTGCGACCCGGGCACCCTGGCGGTAAAAGATCACTCGCGCCGCAACCTTTTCATGGGTGCGGTGGCGATAGACCCAGCGCAATTCGGAGCCGGTATGCCAGGGCTGATGCGATTCCTTGCGCGCAATCGTCTCCATGCTCTGGGCGCTCCATAGCGAGTCGAGCACGAATCTGACGGTGAACCCGCTATCCAGGACGAAACCGATCCCCGCTTTGCACTTGGCGCGCATATAGGGGTCCGACCATTTCTTTTGGTTGCCAAGGCCCGGCATCGCCTTGGCGACGCCATTCTTGGTAAAATTGCTGACGCCCTGGCCCTGCATTTTCGCCCAGAGAGTGGTGAATTTCTTTGCATATGTCAGAAACGATTGCGCCGACTGCGGCAGATCGTCGATCTCAGTCGCAGTCACTTGTCGGGTGGCATAGCTACCGAAGCCACGCAGCGTACCGTCAAGCTGCCTCGTCAGACGATCGATGGTGACTTTGGCGCCGTCGTTGTCGACTTTGTCCGTCGCGGCATCGATGTAGTCGCCCCGATCGAAGGTCGTTCCGTAAATCAGATCACCAAGGATGAAGTCGTTTCTGAAGTCGCACGGGGTGGGCAGCACCATGGCAAACTCCTCATAAGCCGAGCACCTAGGCCCCGGTCTTTGCATGCGGGTCATCGCCTGCGAAAAGACGGCAACCGCGGTCATCTTCTCAGGGTAGCATTTTGTCGTCATTTTACCGTTTTGGTGGAGTGATGCCAAGGCTGCAGATGAAGGTCGTTCATGTTCCCCGCGGCTTGGCTCGCGCCGTCGGCAGCGCCTCGAGCGGGTTCTCCGGCCAGGGATGGCGTGGATACCGGCCGCGCAGGTCGGCGCGGACGGCTTTGTAAGAGCCGGCCCAGAAGCTGCCGAGATCGCTCGTGACCTGGATCGGACGCCGCGCTGGCGACAGGAGATGCAGCTTCAGCCGGACCCGGCCATCGGCGATCGTCGGGGTCTGGGCCAGCCCGAACATCTCCTGCAGCTTGACTGCCAGGACCGGGGTGTCGCCCTCGCCATAGTCGATCGCGACGCGCGAGCCGGAGGGGACCGTCACGTGGGTCGGCGCCAGCCGGTCGAGCGTCTGTAGCTGATTCCAGTCGAACCCGCCGCGCAGCAGCGCCAGGAGGTCGAGGCCCGCCAACTCGCCCAGGCTGCGCTTGCCATCGAGCGCAGGGCCGAGCCATTCCGCCAGTCCGGCGAGAAGCGACGCGTCGTCGAGTGGAGGCCAAGCGTCGCCCTCGATCCGCGCCAGGAATGCGATGCGATGGCGGAAATTCGCCGCCGCGTCGCTCCAGGGCAGCACGTCGAGCCCGGTTTGCCGGATGCCGTCGATCAAAGCGGCTACGACCGCTTCCGGTCGCGGCTTGGCGAGCGGACCGTCGCCCAGGACCAGGGCGCCCAGGCGTCGGCGTCGGCGCGCCTGGACCGACCGGGTCGCGGGCTCGAACACCACTTCGTCGTCGGTGCGGACCCGGTCCCCCAGCGCCAACTCCAGTTCGGCCTGGCTGAGCGGCGCGGCGAGCCAGATCCGGGCATCGGGCGCTTGGCCGTCCAGATCGGCGACCGCCAGGAAATCGGCGCCGGCCAGCGGGTCCGCCTCGGGCAGGAACGCGCCCTGACCGCCCGACAGGCGAAAACGACCCGCCTCCGGGCGGCGCTTGGCGATGCGATCCGGGTATGCCAGGGCCAGCACGGCGCCGGCACCGGCGGGATCGACCGGACCCCAGGGCATGCCCACCTGCCGGGCGAGGCGACGGGCGATCTCGCGGGCCCGGCGCGCGGCATCATTGCCGGCCGGATGTTCGATCAACTCGAGGCGGGAGCGCAGGTCGGCGTCGCGGCCGGCGATGTCGCGTTCGCCCAGGGCGGCCGCGATCGCCGTGGCGAGCACGCCGGCGCCCTGGTCGGCCGCGGCCAGCACCATGTGGGCGAGGCGTGGGGCCAAGCCCAGCTCGGCCATGCGGCGGCCATGCCCGGTCAGGCGACCATCCTCATCCAGCGCCCCGAGCCGGGCCAGCAAGCGCCGCGCGGTGGCGAAGGCGGCCGGGTTCGGCGGATCCAGCAGGCGGAGCGTGCCGGTGTCGGCGAGACCCCATTGCGCCAGCTCGAGCGCGAGCGGCGCCAGGTCGGCGAGTGCGATCTCGGGCTCGGGGCGCACCGCCAGCGCCCTATGCTGCGCCTCCGGCCACAGCCGCCAGGCGATGCCTGGCTCGGTCCGGCCGGCGCGACCGGCGCGCTGGGTGGCGCCGGCCTGGGACACCCGGCCCGTCTCCAGCCGGACCATGCCGGTGCGCGGATCGTAGCGCGCGCCGCGTGCGAGGCCGGCATCGACCACTTGGCGCACGCCGTCGATGGTCAGGCTGGTCTCGGCGATCGAGGTGGCGAGCACGATCTTGCGGCGCCCCGGCGGCGACGGAGCCAGCGCACGGTCCTGGCCGCCCGGATCGAGGTCGCCGTAGAGCGGCAGCAGGTCGATCCCGGGCGGCAGGTTCCGGCCGCGCAGCAGCCGCTCGACCCGCCGGATTTCGCCGCCGCCGGGCAGGAACACCAGCAGGCCGCCCGGTTCGTCCAGGGCCTGCGCTACCGCATCGGCCACGGCCTCCGCCAACCGGTTGGGCGGAGGGGCGGGCAGGTTGCGGATCTCGACCGGGAAGGCGCGCCCCTCCGAGGTGATGACGGCCGCGTCGCCCATCAGCGCCGCGACCGGACCGGCGTCGAGCGTCGCCGACATCGCGACCAATCGCAGTTCGGGCCGGAGGCCGCCCTGGGCGTCGAGGCTGAGCGCCAGGCCCAGGTCGGTTTCCAGCCGCCGCTCGTGAAATTCGTCGAACAGCACCGCGCCGATGCCGTCGAGGCCCGGGTCATCCTGGATCATGCGGGTGAAGACGCCATCGGTCACGACCTCGATCCGCGTGCGTTTGGAAACGCGGGTGTCCAGCCGCACGCGATAGCCCACCGTCTCGCCGACCGGTTCGCCCAGCAGGTCCGCCATCCGGCGGGCCGCGGCACGGGCGGCGAGACGGCGTGGCTCCAGCATCACGATCTTGGCGGTGCCGAGCCATTGCCGCCGGAGCAGGGCCAAGGGAACGCCGGTGGTCTTGCCGGCACCGGGGGGCGCCTGCAGCACGGCGTTCGATCCCTGGGCGAGGGCCGCCAACAGAGCAGGCAGCGCCGCGCGGATCGGCAGACTGGGCGGCAACAGATCGATAGGGTCGGTCATGGCTGACGCGTCATCGGGCCGAACGGCCGCCCGGTCAAGGGCCCTTGGGCGGGCTTCCCGTCACGAAGCGTACTTGAACTTCCGCAGCTTCATGACGTAGCCGATGATTTCGGCGACCGCCTTGTAGTGGTCGGGCGGGATTTCCTCGTCGATCTCGACCGTCGCGTAGAGCGCGCGGGCGAGTGGCGGGTTCTCGATGATCGGCACGTCGTGCTCGGTCGCGAGGTCGCGGATCTTCTTCGCCATGAAATCGACGCCCTTGGCCACGACGCGCGGCGCGCCGGCGGTGCCCATCTCGTATTGCAGGGCGACGGCGAAATGGGTCGGATTGGTGATGATGACCGACGCCTTCGGAACCGAGGCCATCATGCGCTTGCGCGCCCGGCTCATGCGGATCTGGCGCATGCGTCCCTTGATGTGCGGGTCGCCGTCGGCGTTCTTGTGCTCGTCCTTGACCTCCTGCTTGGTCATCTTGAGCGACTGCAGGGTCGACCATTTCTGATAGAAATAATCGAACAGCGCGATGGCGGCGATCGCCAGCAGCACGCCGATCATCAGGTGCAGCAGGACGGCGAACATCTCGTGCGTCATGGCCCGGGGGTCCATGCCGGTCAGGGTCTCGATCTTCATCAGCTCGGGCGAGACATAGGTGAAGGCGACCGCGCCGACGATCGCTGCCTTGATCAGGCCTTTGCCGAACTCGATCATCTGCTTGGTCGAGAATATCTTGCCGATGCCGTTCAGTGGATTGAGGAAGTTGAAACTGAAGTCGAACTTGCCGGTCGCCCAGACGAAACCGGTCTGGGCCATGGTCGCGACGACGGCGGCCACGATCATGAGCAGCAGCGGTGGCGTCAGCGCCCAGGCGAGTGCGCCTGCGATCTCGCTCAGCAGGGCTTCGAAGTTCGGTTCCGTGCCGACGACGATCCGTTCGGGCTGCTCGACGAACCGGCGCATCAGCATCAGCATCGGCCGCATCGTCCAGGGCAGCACGGAATAGCAGGTGAAGGTCGCCATCAGCAGGATGATGAGCGTCGTCGCCTCTTTGGACATGGCGATCTGGCCACGCCCGCGGGCCTGGCTCACCCGTTTACCGGTTGGATCTTCTGTCCTCGAGTCCTGGTCTTCGGCCATCTCTTCTCCAGCCCGGACGCCCGCATGCCTCGGCTTGGCGTGGCGCACCACTATCCCATCGGCATGGTTAATAAAATCGTAAGTCCAGGACGGAATGACTCCGGGAGGTTGAGCGAAGTACTGACGGACGCGAGGCGTTAACGAATCAAATTCTACTCAAAATCCAACTTTCGAAGCGTCGGTGCAGCATTTGTCATCAATTGACGCAAATCTGACCTGGTAATGCCCAGCGCGATATTCAGTGTTCCAACAGGTGCGACTCTCGGTCGATAGAGCTCGTCGAGTTAACCAATGATCTGCACTTGACAGAAATCGGCGGGTAGGTATTATGGTGTACCCCCTGAGGAGTGTTTGCAAAATGTCAAGCATTTCCGTCCAGCCAACCTCGGGGCCGGCGGTCGTGTCATCGGTAAAACCCGTTAACAGCTCGACCGATTCGGCCACGACGCATGAGACGGCTAAAAGCCAGTCGACGACGCAAGGCAACGCGTCCGTCCTTTATCCGAGCCCGACCGATTCAATCGATCCGGCGACGAGCCAGCTCGTCATCGAATATCGAAACAGCTCGAACGGCGAGGAGGAATATCAGATTCCTTCCAAGTCGCAGTTGAGGCTCTACCAGATCAGCCAGTCCCGTGTTCAGGTTCCCGGCGAAACGCCGACGAGTCCGGTTCCGGCCGACACGGCCAACGCGGTTGCCTGAGACGGTCTGCTGATCTTCGGCAGGCTCGACGGCCTGCTGAGCCGCCTCGGATGCTGTCTCATCGCCTGCCGGTCGGCCGCGATGCGACTCGAAGTATGCTCTCGCCGACCGGGATCTTCATCATAGAACGATCGGACAGCGCTCGGGACTTCCCGGCGCCGTACGCGTTTGCTCTAATGGCGGGATCTTGGTGGGTCTGGTTGCGGTTCCGCCTGCTTGATACGAAGGTGGTTCATGCCCCAGCGTCTGTTGCTGCTGACCGGCTCGTTCGAAGCGGGCGTTCTCATCCCCTTCTTCGCCCGCCATGCGCCGGCAGCGCGCATCGAGGCGATTCACCAGGGGGCGGAACTCGAGGCGGCCGTGCGGGCGGGCACGGAGGGAACCCGGCTGCTCGGCTTCTGCACCGCCACGATCGTACCGCCCGCGCTGTTGGCGCTGCTGCCCGGCCCCTCCTACAACATCCATCCGGGGCCGCCCAGCTTTCCCGGGCGCCATCCGGAATGCTGGGGCGCCTATCGGGCGGCGCCACGGTTCGGCGCCACCCTGCATGAAATGGCGTCACGCGTGGACGAAGGGCCGATCGTCGACGTGCAATGGTTCGAGATGACCGAAGGCGGCGGTCAGGCGGCCTATGGCATGCGTGCCTATCAGGCGGCGATCCAACTGCTGATGCGCTGGGCGCCCTGGCTGGTCAACGACGATCGGCCGTTGCCGCGATCGGCGGATCGCTGGAGCGGCACCAAGACGCGGCGGGCGGACATCGAGGCGATGTGCCGGGTGACGCCGGATATCGACGAGGCGGAATTCGAGCGTCGGCGGCTCGCTTTCGCCGAGCAGCCCGGCGGCCGCATGAGCATCATGCTGCACGGCCGGGAGTTCAAGTACGAGGTCCCGCCCGAGGCCCCGCCGTCGCCGGTTGAAAAGACTTAAGCGCTGACGTCGCCGCTGGTCGTGGCCTGGCGATCGCGCTCGGCCTTTTGTTCCGGGCTGAGGTCCGTTCCGAGCAGGCCGGCCGCGATGTTGCGGTTGATGTTGATCAGGACTTCGAGCTTTTCCGCCGTCGGCACGGCCAGCAGGTCGACCGATCGCTTGTCGACGAAGTTCGACAGGTTCAGCAGGCCCTCGCGAATGCTGCGGGGTGTCTGACAGTCAGGATCGGCCTGTTCGGCCTGGATGATGGTCCACAGCCGCCAGTTCAGCCGGACGGCGTCGAGCACCGTCTCGCGCGGCGTCCCTGGTGCCATGACGGCCGCCATCTTCCGGGCGGTCGTGGTCAGGCCCCAGGCCAAGGTCTGTTCCGGACTGGCGTGTTCCAACGCCATCGTCTGCTGTTTCGCGTATCCGGTCTTCATCGCCGATCCTCTACCAAGTCCTTGTCGCGCAGGAAGTCGGGCGGTACCGCCGCCGCGATCCGGGCCGTCGGGCGGCGCCGTCGTTCTCGATCGATCATGACGCCACCCGGATCGCGCGGTCGCCGACCGCCTCGCTCAGTCGGCCGACCACGCGCTTGACATCGGCGGGGGTCATGCCGACGAACAAGGGCAACGACAAGGTGCGTCCATAATATCCCTCGGCGCCGGGCAGCACGAGCCCAGGATCGAGCCTGCTGTAGTAGGGCTGCCGGTGCACGGGGATGTAATGGACCTGGGTCCCGATCCCTTCGGCACGCAGCTGGTTCATGACCGCGGCGCGCTCGATGCCGGCGTCCGCAAAATCGATCAGCACGCAGTAGAGATGCCAGGCCGGCATCGAGAAACGGCTGCGCCGGATCGGCTGGATCCGGCCATCCAGGCCGCCGATCAGCTCGTCATACCGTCGGGCCAGCGCGCGACGTTCCTCGACGAAGCGGTCCAGCCGCTCGATCTGGCTCAGGGCCAGTGCCGCGTGGATGTCCGACATCCGGTAGTTCCAGCCGATCTCCGGCATTTCATAATACCAGGGATTCGCCTTGCCCGCTGCGTCGAAGGCCAGCGCCGGATTCTCGAAATCCTCGGCATCGCGCACCATCCCGTGCGATCGCATCCGTTCGAGCCGGCGGGCGAGGTCGGGATCGTTGGTCGTGACCGCGCCGCCTTCGCCGGCCGCCACGGTCTTGACCGGGTGGAACGACAGGATCGCCATATCGGACAGGCGGCAACTGCCGACCGCCGCGGCGGCCCCGTCGCTACAGGCATGATAGGCGCCGATCGCGTGGCAGGCGTCCTCGACCACGGCGCAATCATGCCGCCGGGCGATGGCCGAAAGGCTGGCCATGTCGGCGCATTGGCCGGCCAGATGGACCGGGAACACCGCGCGGACCTTCAGTCCCGCCGCCTGGGCGCGCGCAAAAGCGTCTTCGAGGTCTTCCGGCCGCATCAGGCCGTTGTCCGGGTCGACGTCGGCGAACACGACGGCGGCACCGACCATGCGGACCGCGTTCGCGGTCGAGAGAAAGGTGATCGACGGCACGATGGCCGCATCGCCGGGGCCCAGGGCCAGGGCGAGGCAGGCCAGGTGCAGGGCGGCGGTCCCGCTGGAATTGCTGACGGCGAAACGCGCGCCCAGCTTGGTTGCCAGCGCCGCTTCGAAGGCCGCGACCTTGGGTCCGGTCGTCAGGTAGTCGCTCTTCAGCACTTCGACGACCGCGGCGATGTCGGACTCGTCGATCGCCTGTCTGCCGTATGGCAGGAAGGGGCCGCGCGGTTCTGTGCCGGTCATGCGATCGTCTCTGCCATCAATTGGGTCAGCCGGTCGCCGTCCAGCCAGTCGTCGTTGGTGTCAGACGCATAGCGGAAGCCTTCCGCGACCGATTTCGCGCCGGATTTCAGGTAGGTCTCGCGATGCCAGAAATTGAAGGCCGGCTCGATGATGTAGCGGTCGGGCAATTCCAGCGTCATGCGCGAATCGTCGTCGGTCACCATGACCTCGTGCAACTTCTCGCCCGGACGGATGCCGATCTCCTTGATCGGCAGGTGAGGGGCGAGGCAGGCCGCGAGGTCGGTCATGCGCATGCTCGGGATCTTGGGCACGAAGATCTCGCCGCCGCGCATCATGGCGATGGACGAGGAGACGAAATCCACGCCCTGCTGCAGCGTGATCCAGAACCGCGTCATGCGAGCGTCGGTGATCGGCAGGTGGTTGGCGCCCTCGGCGATCAGCCGGCGGAAGAACGGAATGACGCTGCCGCGCGAGCCCACCACGTTGCCGTAGCGCACGACCGAGAAGCGGGTGCCGATCGAGCCGGACAGGTTGTTGGCCGCGACGAAGATCTTGTCGGACGCGAGCTTGGTGGCGCCGTACAGGTTGATCGGGTTGGCGGCCTTGTCGGTCGACAGCGCCAGCACCTTGTCGACACCGTTGTTCAGCGCCGCATGAACGACGTTCTCCGCCCCCATGATGTTGGTGCGGATGCATTCGAAGGGGTTGTATTCGGCAGCCGGAACCTGCTTCAGCGCCGCCGAATGCACGATGATGTCGGTTTCCCGTGCCGCGAGCTGCAGGCGCTGGGCGTCACGGACGTCGCCGATGAAGAAGCGCAACAGCGGGGCGGATGCGCTGAATTCCTGCTGCATCTCGTATTGCTTGAATTCGTCGCGCGAGTAGATCACCACGCGGCGGACCTTCGAACGGGTCAGCAGGTTCTTGATGAAGCGTTTGCCGAACGTACCGGTACCACCCGTGACCAGGACCGACTTGTTATCGAATTCGCGATACGGATCGGACGATGCCGACATCAACTGCATTCCCAATCATGGCCCTAGAGACGCCTCGCCAGTGAGTGTTGCCCGGTAGGGTTAAAACTTCACTTCCGACCGGGCACTACTTCAAATAGTTAAGCAAGGTTTCGTTCAAAACCGACGAAACGACCTTGTAGCTGCCTTCGAGCTGGGTCTGCGCGCTGGAAAGTTCGGTGGCCACGGTCGCCGGATCGACCTGTGTGATGGTCGTGACCTGCGATTGCAGGGTGGCGAGCGTCTGGTTATGCAGTGCATTCGCGTTGGCGACAAGCGTCTCGGCCGTGCCGTTGGTACCCTTCAGGCCCTGGATGCCAGTCAGGGCCGCCTGAACCTGGTCCGACGCGTTCTGCAGGAACTGCGCCTGGGTGGCACCGGTCGCGCCGACCGCGCCCAAGGCGTTCTGGAGCGCCGAGATCAGGTTCTGGAAGCTCGGATCGTTGGAGCTGATGCCGTAGGTGATCTGCTGGTTGGTCGAGATCGTCGCGTTCTGGGTCTGATAGGCCTGCGCACCCAGCTGGGCCTGGGCGGCCGTCTGGGTCGCCGGCGGGGTGACGTTGATGGTCGACGCCTGGTTGTCATAGGTCGGCACGCTGGTCGCCGTGACCGGGGTGAAGGTCGTGGGCGGTATGGCGGCCGGGTTCGGCACCGGGGCCGCCAACTGCTGTGCAGCGGCGGTCAGATCGCCGACGGGCTGCGTCGTATAGCGGGTTCCGCTGTAGAGAAAGCGGCCGCCGACCTGCATGTTGAGCGTGGCGGCCACGTCGACCTGCAGGCCCTTGACCAGCGCCTTCAGGTTCGCGATCGAGTTCGGATCGGTCACCGTGAATGCGTCGAGCGCGCCGACCAGCTTGGTGGCGTCGCTCGACACCTGGCCGAGCGTCGTGTCGTAGGCGCTGAGGAAGGTGTGGATCTGGGTATTGTTGGAAACGTAGCTCTGCTCGGTCGACTGCGCGCCCTGCAGGTTCAGGAGCTGGTTCGCCTGGGTGCCATAGCCCTGCAGATCCTCCGACTTCAGGCCGGTGTCGACCTGGTAGGTCAGTTTTGCGATCTGGTTCTGGGCGTTCTGAACCAGGTTGATGTTCTGCAGAAAGCTGCTGAGCGAGCTGATCGCACTCATGGGGTCATCTCCTCCAGGGTCACGCGCCGCCGACGGCGGTCAGCAGGGTCGATTCGAGCTCCTGCACCGTCGAGATGATCTTGGCTGCCGCGGAATAGGCGTTCTGCAGCGAGACCAGTTGGGCCAGCTGCTGGTCCGACGACACGCCGGTCACGTTACGGTAGGCCTGCTGCGCCGCACTGGTGTTGGCCGTGGCCGCGGTCTGGGCGCTGGTGGCCGCGGAGGCACGGCCGCTTTGATCGGAGGCGATCGCGTTCGCGACGCCGAGGTAGCTGGTCGGGCCGGTCGAAATCCCGCCGGCGCTGAGGCTGGTCGTGGTCGCAGCCATCTGCACGGCTACCGTGATCGCGGCCGATTGCTTCACAGTCGCCGTGCCGTTGACCAGCGCCGGATTGACCTCGAGGTTGAACCGGTCTGCCGCAGAGCCGGAGGTCGCCGACATGGTGAAGAACGAGGCGGCCAGCTCCCCGGTATTGACCGGCGTCGCGCTGTCATAGGCCGTCTGGAACGCGGTCGGCGCTGCGGGCGGGCTCGCATAGAACAGATCGGCAAGGCCGTTCAGCTGATTGCGGATCTGGTCGAGCGCGCCCACGCCCGGTGCCGTCGCGTTGGCGACGGGTGCTGCCCTCGCGATGTCGGTCGCCAGCGTGCCGGAGGTCAGCGCGGCGTTGAGCGAGGTTCCGGGCGCGCTGGTGTTGTAGAACGTGTTCGTCGTCGTGTCATAGCCGAACTGGTTGGTCGTGGCGCCGACCAGCAGGGTTCCGGACGGGGTCGACAGGTATTTCGTGCCGTTGGCGTTCGTCGTCACAGTCGTCGGCACCAGGGCCGTGATCCCGGCGATCAGGCTGGTCTGCTGCGCGACGAGCGCGGGCGTACTGCCGCCGGCGATCGCGGTATTCACCGCCGCCAATTGGGTGAGCTGGCCGTTGAGCGAACTCACGTCGGACACGGCCTGAGATCCGCTGTTCGCCAGGATCCCGATTTCCGCGCCGATCTGCCCGCTGGTCAGCGCGCCGTTCAACGAGCTCTTCGCGGGATCGCCTTTGTTGTAGAGCGTGTCGGTGGTCGCATCGTAGGCGAAGGCATCCGGCGACTGCTGGACCAATGCCACGCCGCTCGGCGTCGACAGATAGATGCTGCCGTCGCCGTTCATCTGCTGCTGAACCGGCACCATGCCCGCGACGGTGGTGATCAGCTGGTCGCGGCTATCCTCCAGCGCCGAAGTATCCTGGCCGTTGTTCCTGCCGCTGACGATCTGGGCGTTGAGCGTGGCGATCTGGCTGAGCGAGGTGTTGAGCGTGGTGACATCGCTGCCCAGCTGGGTCGTCACCTGGCCGGCGATCTTCTCGACGCCGTGGGCGACGGTCTGGATCGTGCTGACCAGGGCCTGGGCGCTGTTGACGACCTGCTGCTGGGTCGTCCTGTCCTCTGGCGTCGCCTGCAGCGCCTGCCAGGCATTCTGGAACGCCTGCAGGGCCGAGCTCAGGATCGGCGAGGTGGTCGAGGATCCGGTCAGCTGCTCCAGCTGGGTATAGAGCTGGCTGACGGTGGTCGTCGAGCCGGCATTGGTGATCTGGTTCAGGTAGTTGGTCTGCAGCGTGCCGTCGACCGCGCGCTGCACGTCGACGATCTGGGTGCCGCCGCCGTTCTGCGGCGACTTGTCGATGACGACGGTGCTGCGCTGCGAATAGTTCGGGTTCTGCGCATTGCCGATGTTCTGAGACACGACATTGATCTGCGACTGCGTGTTGAGCAGTGCACTCGTCGCGTTGCTGAGGATCGACATGAGCGACATGGGACGGGTTCCAAGATTGCCGGACGCGCATTGCGCGCCCGGCGTCGGCGGTCAGAAGGGTTATTGGATGACGTTGATGATCGTCTGCAGCAGCTGGTTGTCGGTCGTGATCACTTTGGAGTTCGCCGAATAGACGTTCTGCGCGGTGATCAGCTTGGTGAATTCGCTCGCGATATCGACGTTCGATTCCTCGAGCGTCGAGGGCGAGATCGATCCGGCGCCGTTCGCATTGGCCGCCGACAGCTGCGCGTCGCCGCTGCCTTGGGTCACGCTGAAGGCACTGCCGTCGAGCCGCTGCAACTGGTCCGGTGCGTTGAACTGGGCGATCGGGATCTGGAAATAAGTCAGATGCTGGCCGTTCGAATAGTTCAGCTGGACATTGCCGTTGTTGTCGATCGAGACGCTCTGGTACGAGCCGCGGGCGATGCCGTTGGGTGTGATCGACGAAACGTTCACCTGGGTATCGGCGAACTGGGTCACGCCGGTATCGGTGCCGTAGTTGCCGAAATTGAAGGTGATCGGCAGGTTTACCGGGTTCGTCGTGGTGCCGACGTTGTAGGGGATGGCGATCGTCGCCGGTGCGCCGTTGGTTCCGGAGGCCGATACTGCGTTGCCCGCATCCGGGTTGGCCGCCGCGGCGGTCATGTAGGCGAGGGTGCCTGCCGGCGGGATGGTGGCGCCACCGGCCGCGTCGCCCAATTGCGCGAGGGACGACGAACCGTCACCGAACACCAGCGTGTAGTTGTCGGCCGTTCCCGGATTGCCGCCGGCCAGCGTGATCGAAGCGTTCCAGGTATTGGGATTGGTTGCCGTGTGGTCGAACTGGATCGAAGCCTGGTGGGTGTTGCCCAGCGCGTCATAGACCTGGGTCGTGACCGGTGCCGGCGAGCTATAGCCGGCCGTTCCCTGGAGGGCATAGGACGAGGGCAGGTTGGCGGCGAGCGTGACGTTGGTGGTCGCCACCGGGTTGTCGAGCAGCTGCGTCACCTGGATGGGGGCTGCCGCCCCGTTGGCGTTGTTGACCACGTTCGTCTGCGGATTGACGTCGTAGCCTTCCAGGTAATAGCCGGCGCCGTTGACCAGGAAGCCGTCCTTGTTCACCGTGAAATCGCCGCGCCGGGTATAATAGTTCGACTGCGTGAACGCGGTTCCGGTCGCCGTGCCGGCGGCGGTCGAGGGCGGTGCCTTGACCTGGAAGAAGCCCTGGCCGGTGATGGCGAGCGAAGTCGCCGTCTGCGACTGCACCAGCGATCCGGCGATCGCGTTCTGATAGACCGGCTGCGCCAGGACGCCGCCGGGCTCGTTGAAATTCTGCGTCGATTCCGTCACCAGGTTCTCGAACCCGGTGTCGATCCGTTTAAAGCCGACGGTCTGCGCATTGGCGACGTTGTCGGAGATATTTCCGATTGCCGCTTGCTGCGCATTCAACCCGCTGACGGCTGTCGTCAAGCTGCTGAACAAACTCATGGGTGCCTCCGAGGCTGGCGAAATTCGTCACCAGCTCCATCGCAAGCGCCATTCCATCTCGCCTATCCGTTGTTTTCCAACGGCTTGACCTCGGTCCCGGCTGGAACCTTTCTGCCTTGCCCGGCAAATCCTGCCGGGTCGAACGGGACTCGACGCGGCGGTTCTTGCCGGCTCGCATCTGGCTCCGGATCGGGTACAATCGATCTCCCAACCGCCCGATGTCTTCTCCCGTACCATCCCTCGAGGACCCCGATGCCCCTTTCCATCCCGCTGCCGGCCGGCGCCAAGATCATCATCAATGGCGCCGTGATCGAGAACAGCGGCTCGGCCAACATCTCGCTGACCGTGCACAACAAGGCGAACATCCTGCGCGACAAGGATGTGCTGACCCAGCCCGAGGCCAATACGCCGGCCAAGGAGATCTATCACGCCATTCAGAACGCCTACCTGTTCGAAGCCAACCGCGGCGAATGGGAGACGATCGGCGACGCGCTGATGGACCGGTTCCTGACGGCATGGCCGGCTTCCACGGCGATCATCGCCCATCTGCGCGAGCTGATGTCCGAGGACAAGCTCTACAATGCGCTCCGCGCCTCGCGCCGCCTGATCGCGCTCGAGGCCGGCGAGCCGGTCGAGACGGTTGCCCATCCGGGCGAGGCCTATGCCGAGCCGAGGCCGCCGCGGGTCGATCGCCACAAGGAAATCGGCCGGATCAAGGGTAAGATCGCGGAATTGGAGCGGCGCATTTCCGCCATCGACGAAAATTGAGCCGTACGGCCAACAGGTCGCCATGATCCGTCCCGACCGCGATACCGTCCTGATCGGCGTCGAATCCAGCCCCAGCCTGACCGACGTGGCGGTCCTGGAACGCGGGCTGTTCGCCTTCGAGGAGGCGCGGCTCGGGCCGCCCGAGCATGCGCATTTCGCCGTTTTCGCGCGCGACCTCGAAGGACGGATCGAAGGTGGGGCCGACGGCCACGTCATGTGGCGCCGTCTGTTCATCAAGACCCTGTGGATCGCCGAGGCGCGGCGCAGACGGGGGCTCGGCCGGGAATTGATGCGATCGGTCGAGGACGAGGCACGGCTGCGCGGCTGCCGCAGCATCTGGCTGACGGCGCTCGGGGAACCGGCCGCCGGCTTCTATCGGCGGCTCGACTACGTCGAGATCGGCGTGCTGGCCGACTATGTCGGCGGCCAGTCGCTGTTCACCCTGCATAAGATCCTGGAAGCCGACCACGCCTGATCGCTGCCCGGCATGGGTCAGTTGAGCAGTTGCTTCATCTGATAGACCCCGTCGACCAGCGGGCCGAAGCGCGTCGACAGTTCCGGATGTCCGATCGGCTCCGCCGCCTCGTCGACCAGCAGGTTCTGTTCGGACACATAGGCGAGGTAGTGGCCATCCGTCCCATCCTCCGCCAGAAGATGGTACCAGGGCTGGTCCTTGCGCGGCTTGGTCGTGGCCACCCGCTCGTACCATTCCTCGCCGTTGCTGTAGATCGGGTCGATATCGACCACGACGCCGCGGAAGGCATGATGACGATGGCGCAGAATCTGGCCGATGGAGAATTTGGTGGTCGTGGGGACCATTTTCGGGCTGACGCAACTCTTGAAGACGAAGGAACGCTGTAGGAAGACCGAAATGGTCCTATCCGATCGATCGGTCAAGAGCCACGGTTCGAACCCGGCCACGCGTAGACGGGCCGGCGCTGCGGCCGGCCCGTTCGTCACGAGGGATCATTTTCGCGTCAGGCCCAATGACCTTCGACATAGAACCACTGACCGCCGCGCTCGTCCCAATGGGGCGGAATCCAGCGTTCGACATGGGCTGGCCGCTGGGCATATTCACCAGGATGCCAGACATATTCCCGGCCGTTCCAGCGCCAATGACCCGGCTGCCAGACCCAGGCGCCCGGCGCGCCGGCCGGCGGCGGCGGGACGTACTCGACCGCCTGCGGCGGCGGGGGCGGCGGCTTCGGGGCGACGATGACGGCGCCCTGGGCCGGGCGTTGCACGACCACCTCGCGCTCGACGCAGCCGGCGATCGGCAGGGCAAAGCCGGCAATCAGGGACATCAGCAGGAATTTGGAAAAGCGCAATTCTATCCTCGAAACGAAGCCGTCAGGGGAAAGGGTCGCGGGCAACCTTGGTCCGCGAACATCGGCATCAGGCAATACGTTCCCAGGCGATCGATACATCCCCGTCACCTGCAGTCGGACGCAGGGACTCGAGCGCATGAAAAGAGATGTCCGTTTCAATCGGGGATGGCGTAGAGTCTTGGGTCTGTGCCCGTGACGGTGCGAAGGATGGGATGAAGGATCGACGTTCGACCGCGCCGCTCAACGACCAAACGGAAATACCCGCACATCGCCGGACGCCCGGTGATGACTGCCCGCAGCCGGGCATGATCGGTCCCGTGCCGGCGGATCGGCACTATTCGATGGCGATCTGGGACGGAGATCGAAAGTCATTCCGCCTTCGCCAGGCCTGGCAATCGCTGTCGGCCCATCGCGAAGAACCGGGCGCGCTGTTCCGGAGCGCGAAATTCTTCGACTATCTGACCGAGGCCGAGCCGGAGGTTCGCCTGGACGTCCTGGTCGTCGAGGATGTCGGGGCAGGCGAGATCGTCGGTGTGGTGCCGACAAAGATCTCGCTGTTCGAATTGCCTTTCACCCTCGGAAACCGCATCTGGTGGCGATTGCGGCTCAAGCGCATCAACATTCTCGGCAGCGAGCCCCTGGTCCCCGAGACGCCGGAGGTCTACGACGGCCTGTTCCTGACCCTCTCGCAGCGCTATCCGGACGCCCAGGTCGTCTATATGGACGCCGTCCCGCTCGACAGCCGGCTCTGGCAGCACATTCGAACCTCGAGGACGGTGCGCAGGCTCTATCATATCCACGTCATGCACGGGTTCAGGCAATGCCACTCGGTTCTGGTCCCGAGCAGCATCGATGCCTATCGCAAAAAGCTCGGTCGAAAGCGGCGCTACAATTTCATGCGCCAGGAAAGATTGCTTCAGGAGCGGATCGTCTCCCCGCTCCGGCTGAAGACCATCGAGGCTCCCGATGAAGTGCCGCAGCTGTTCGAGGCGATGCGGCAGCTCAAGGTGTCTCAAAAGGATCATTCGAGCCTGAGCGATCGGGAATATGCCTGTCTATCCGCCCATGGATTTCTATTGTGTTTCGTTCTTGCGGCAGAAGACACAGTGATAGGTTTGGTAATAGGCACGAGATACGGAAAGACCTATAAAGTTCATCGCATATATTACAACGAATTTTTCGAGAAATTCTCGCCGGGCACGACATTGTGGCAGATCGTGTTTAGAAACATCATCGAGAAGGCGGAATTTTCGAAAGTCGACATGGGCTTCGGCACGCCGGCCTATCAGTATCGCGCGACCAATATGGTCGAGACGCGGGGACGGGTCCTGCTGTTCCGGCGAACATTCGCCAACCGCTGCCGAATTTTCGCGCACGCGACCTATAGCTCAGCGGTGGATTTCGTCAAACGGCGGGTTTTCGGCGATTTCCAGGAGGAGTGACGCGGCGGACCCGGCTCAGCCCCAGAGCGAGACGCTGGGCGGATACAGCACGCTGCCGTCGAAGCGCAGCCCGGGTTGGCGATCGCGGGCCAGCAGCAAGGGTGCGTCGAGATCGACCCAGTCCGCGTCCTGACCGAGGATCGCGGCCGGGGCCGTCGAGAGCGAGGTGCCGACCCGGCTGCTCACCTTGATGCGGAAACCGTCGTCGCGGGCCTGCTCCAGCAGGGCCAGCGCTTCGGTAAAGCCGCCGGTCCGGTTCAGATCGATATTGATCGCGTCATAACGGCGGACGAGATGCGGCAGGCTCGACCGATCCCGGCACGAGCGGTTGGCACAGATCGGGATCTCGTGCTTGAAACTGGCTAGACCCGCATCGTTCGAGGCCGGCAGCGGATCCTCGATCAGTTCCACGCCGGCATCCTTGAGTGTCGGCATGGCCTGGATCAGGCTGTCCAGCGTCCAGCCGGCATGGGCATCCACGATGAGCCGGGAGTGCGGGGCCGCGACCTTGACGGCGAGCAGCCGGTCGAATTCATGGATCGAGTCCAACTCCAGCTTCAGCAGCGGCCGATGGGCCTCCTGCGCAGCGAGCGCGCCCATGACCTCGGCGCTGCCATGGGGGATGGTGACGGCGGTGGTCAAACGGTGCGGCACATCAAGGCCAGCGATCTGCCAGACGGAGGAATTCGTCCGCTTCGCATCGAAATCCCACAGCGCCAGGTCGATCGCGTTCCGGACGACGCCGGCGGGCACGGTGCGCTGCAGGCTGCGCCGCATGATGACACCGGTCGAAATGCCGTCTGCCAACGCCTCGATCGCGGCGATGACTGCTTCGACCGTCTCGCCCAGCGCCGGATCGGGAACGCACTCGCCCCGGCCGCGCGTGCTGCCTTCGTGAATTTCGACCAGGACGATTTCGGCGATGCGGCGCACGCCGTCGGCCTGCCGTTCCAGGGGGAACTGCTCCGATCGGACCGAGACGCGCGGCCGGTCGGGGGGTATCAGGGCGCGGGGCAGCATGCAGGCGAGGTCCCACGGTTCATCATGCGATCCAGAATACTGCGGAATAGGGCGGCGGCGAAGTGCCGTGGACGGGGGCGCCCCCAGATCCTAGAGTGCCGCAGACTTTCCCGAGTGGGGCTGCTGATTCATGACTGCCATCTTCCGTTCAACATTCTGCCTGGCCCTCGGGTTCCTTTTGCTTCAAGGACCTGTGGCCCGCGCCGAAGATCCGCCGGCGAAGCCTGCGGAGGCGGACCGTCAGCCGGATCGCAAATCCAGCGCGGCCGCGCTGTTCGCCCTGTTGCCGTCCGACTCCACGACCCAGCACACGATCGGTGCCGGCGGGCGCAAGATCGCCTACGGCGCCACGGCCGGCACCCTGCCGGTGCGCGACGACAAGGGCGACGAGATCGCTCGGGTCTACTACACGGCCTATATCGCGAACGGCGCGAAGCCGGCGGAGCGGCCGATCACCTTCGCCTTCAACGGTGGACCGGGCGCCGGCTCCGCCTATCTGCAACTCGGCCTGGCCGGACCCTATCGCCTCGATTTCACCGGCGGCGACGGTGCCCAGGCCAAGCTGGTCGAGAACCCCGAGAGCTGGCTCGATTTCACCGATCTGGTGTTCATCGACCCGGTCGGCACCGGCTACAGCGTCGCCGCCAAGCCCGATGCGGCACCCAAGCAATTCTGGGGCGTCGGCCAGGACGCCGACTATCTGGCCAGGCTGATCGGCCTGTACCTGGTCCGCAACGATCGGACACCCTCGCCGAAATATCTGCTCGGCGAAAGCTATGGCGGGCTGCGGGCGGCGAAGGTCGCGCGCAATCTGCAGCGCGACCAGGGCGTCGTGCTTTCAGGCATCACCATGGTGTCGCCGCTGATCGAGGCGAACATGCTGTTCGGCAACCGCGGCAATCCGCTGGTCGCGGCGCTGCGCCTGCCGTCCTATGCCGCGGCCGAGATGTTTCGCAAGGATGCCTTCACGCCGGAAAAGCTCGCCCAGGCGGAACGGTTCGCGCTGCAGGAATACCTGCCGGCGATCGTCGGCAAGCCGCCGTCGGGAGAGGCGGGCGTCCGGTTCTACGGCAAGGTCGCCGACCTCATCGGTCTGCCGGAGCCGCTGGTGGCGCAATATCGCGGTGTCGTGCCGATCGATGCCATGGGCAAGCATTTCCGCGCCGCGGACAACGATATCGTCAGCCTGTACGACGCGACCCTGGCCGCACCCGACCCGTTTCCGGACAGCGAGCAGTGGCACCACGACGATCCGGTGCTCGACGGCTTCACCCGCGCCTATGCCAGCGGCTTCGCGGCCTATGCGCGCGACCAGTTGGGCTTCAAGACCGATCTCGAATACCGGCTGCTGGCCGAGGATGTCGGCCAGAAATGGGACTGGCACAGCGGTGGCCATGAACTGCCCGGCGGCATGGACGACCTGCGCGAGCTGCTGGCGCTCGACCCGTCGCTGAAGCTGCTCGTCGCCCATGGCTACACGGACATGCTGACCGCCTACGGCATCAATAAATACCTGCTCGATCGCCTGCCGGACATGGGCGATCCGGGCCGGGTGCAGCTCAAGCTCTATCGCGGCGGCCATATGTTGTACCTGGTGCCGGAGTCGCGCCGCGCGCTGAGCCTGGATGCGAAGGCGCTCTATCCCGCGCCGAAATAGACTTCAGATCAGCAGGCGCTCGACATCGACGGCGACCTCGATGACATGGTCGCCGCCGCCGAGGATGACGCCGCGCAGCGGACTGACGTCGCCATAGTCGCGACCTTGCGCCACCGCGACATGGCTCGTACCGGCGAGCCGGTCGTTGGTCGGGTCGATCTCCAGCCAGATCCCCGCGCCGGCATGGACCGCGACCCAGGCGTGGGAGGCATCGGCGCCGACCAGGCGCTTGCCGCCGGCCGGAGGATCGGTTTCCAGATAGCCGCTGACGTAGCGTGCGGGCACGCCATGGGCCCGGCAGCCGGCGATCATCAGGTGGGCGAAATCCTGGCAGACGCCGCGCTTCAGACGCAACACCTCGTCGGTCGGGGTCGAAATCGTCGTGGCATGGGGGTCGAACGCGAAGTCGCGATGGATCCGATGGGCCAGATCCAGGGTCGCTTCGACCAGCGGCCGGCCGGGCACGAAGGATGGGGCGGCGAAGCTCTTCACCAGCGGCGTCACGTCCGCGGCCGGCGAGGCGACGGCGAATTCGGCCGCCGCGAGCGCGACGGCATCGTGCGGGCTGCGGGCTTCGTCGGCGATCCGCTCCCAGGCGATGCGCCCGGCCGAAGGATCGAGTGTCGCTGGTCGCATCTCGACCTCGCTCATGGCCTCGACGATCAGCGACTGATGCGGTCCGGTGATCGAGAACACGGTGATGCCGTTGCCGAAATAGTCGCTCGATTCCTCGATGCTGGTCGGCAGCGGCTCGATCATCAGCTGATGCGCCCGGCAGGTCTGCTGGTGCCGATCGAGCGGCCGCAGATGGGCGGCGTGATGGGACAGCGTGACCGGCGCTTCGTAGCGATAGGTCGTGCGATGGCGGACGGAATAGAGCATCGCCGCTCAGGCCCGGGCCGGTTGCGACAAGGCACCGCGCGGCTCGGCCGCGGCATGCTCGAAATAGCTCTCGCTCAGCAGGTCCGAGGTCTCGGCCAGATCGGCCATCAGGCTCAGGCACAACTTGTCCAGTTTTGGCCGACCGTCGCTCTCGCCGGGGCCGCCGCGGGCGATCTTGACCATGTCGGCCCGGCGCAGTGCCGCGATCACGCTGGCGGTGGCATGGGCCTCCGCCGTGCCCGAGACGCCATGGCGCTCGCGCGGCAGCGCCGCCATGTGTTGGCTGATCGCGACCAGCTGAAAAGCGACGGAACGCGGGTTGGCCTCGTCGGCCAGCACCAGGTCGAGCACGCCCGCGGGCTTTAGCCCCATGAAATAGCGCGCGCGGTAGGTCATCGAGCTGTCGGCCACTTCCAGCATTGCCTCCAGCAGCGCCGGCTCGGTCGGGCCGACGGCGCGACCCAGTATGCGCACGAAAGCGAGCGTCTGGTACGCGCGCTCCAACCGTCGGCCGATTTCCAGGAAACGCCAGCCGAGCCCGCGCGTCATGTTCTCCATGACCAGGCCGTTGAACGCCGCGAGGCGCTGCAGCAACGGGTCGAGTTCGCCCAGTGCCGGCAGCGCGTTCAGCACGCGCCAGGTGTCCATGGACAGCCGATCGCGCACGGTGGTGGCGGCGCGATGCAGCGAGTCGATCGGGTGGCTGAGGCCGGCCATGATCGCCGCCGGCTGCGGCGGCCCCTCGGCCAGTACGAAACCGAGGCCGGCCAGGCATTCCCGCAAGGGGGCGACCGCCGGGCCGCCGGGATTGTTGAGGTCGGGCAGGCCGCGCTGGCGCGCGGCACGGACCAGGCGGATGGTGATCTCGGCCCGTTCGGCATAGCGGCCGAGCCAGAACAGATTGTCGGCGACCCGGCTCGGCAGGTCGGCGGCATGGCGCTTCAACTCGACCGTATCCGGCTGCGCCTGCCACAGACTGACATGCTCGCTCGGCCGGTCGCCGACGATCCAGACGTCCTTGCTGCCGCCGCCGGATTGCAGCGACACCATCAGCCGGCCGGCCTCCGGCGCGACGCGGCCCAGGCCGCCGGGCATGACCTTGTGGCCGCCGCCCTGGTCGGCGGTGACATAGGCGCGCAGAACCAGTTCGCGCGGCACCACCTTGCCGTCGACCCAGGCCGGAACCGTCGACAGCGGCAGATGCTTCTGCAGGGCCCAGCGATGGGGCGCCGCCTGGATGCGTGCCACGAGAGCTGCACGCCGTTCCGTATCCAGATGTTCGGGATAGACCGGCGAGGCATCCATGCCGACGAAGGCCGGCTTCACCATCTGCTCGCCCAACGCCCGATCGAGACCGTCCGTAGCGCCCGGCGCGCCCAGCCAGCGGGTTTCTGCCTGGGGCAGCAGCAGGTGCTCGCCCAGCAGCTTCCGGGCAAGCGCCGGCAGGTAGGGGATCAGTCCCGCGCCCTCGACCAGGCCGCTGCCCAGCGGGTTCAAGATCGCCACATGGCCGCGCCGGGCGGCCGCGACCAAGCCCGCGACGCCCAGGCTCGAATCGCTCTTCAGCCACAGCGGATCGCAGAAATCCTCGTCCAGCCGGCGCAGGATGCCGTCGACCGGCTGCAGGCCGCCCAGGGTCTTGAGGTAGACCCGGTCGTAGCGCACGGTCAGGTCTTCGCCGGCGACCAGTTGATAGCCCAGGTAGCGCGCCAGATAGGCATGCTCGAAATAGGTCTCGTTGTACGGGCCGGGCGTCAGCAGCACGATGCGCGGCTCGCTCGACGACCCGCGCGACCGGGCGGCCGCGGCTGCCGCGGCGCGGCCCAGCGTTTCCCTGAGCGCCCGGAAGAAGCCCGACACGCGCTCGACCGGTTGCGCCCGGAACGCGTCGGGCAGGCTGCGCGACAGCACCATGCGGTTTTCCAGCGCATAGCCGGCGCCGGACGGCGCCTGGGTGCGGTCGTCGAGCACGATCCAGGTACCGTCGGCCAGGCGTCCCAGGTCGAAGGCCGCCAGGTGCAACTGCACCCCATCCGGCGGCTGGATACCGTGGCAGGGCCTGAGGAAGCCTGGATTGGCAAAGACCAGGGCCGGCGGCAGGGTACCGTCCTTGAGGACGGTCTGCGGTCCATAGAGATCGGCCAGCAGCCGGTCGAGCAGGCGCGTACGTTGGGCGAGGCCCGCCTCGATCTGGCGCCACTCGGCGGCGGGCACGATAGCCGGCAGGGGATCGAGCGGCCAGGGACGGGCCAGTCCTTTGGGATCGCCATAGACGTTGTAGGTGACCCCGTTCTCGCGGATCATCCGTTCCGCGAGCTGCCAGCGCGACTCGACCATCGCCGCCGAGGCGAAGTCGGGTGCTTTCAGCAACGCCGCCCAGGCCGGCCGCACCGCCCCATCGGGGCCGCGCATCTCGTCGAAGGTGCCGGTCGGAACCTGGTATCCGGCCAGGAAACTCGCGCTCACGGCGTGATCGCCACTCCCGTCTGTCCCAATTTCGTCCGTCCCTTCGTCAGCCGCGCAGCCGCAGATCCAGGGTCAGGGGAAAGGTTGGGTTCACCGCAACCGGCGGAAGGATGATGGTACCCGGCGTATGGCCCATCGCGAAGAACCGATTGAGCCGCCGGCTCTCGGCTTCGTAGGCGTTGACCGGCAGGGTCGTGTAGTTGCGCCCGCCCGGATGGGCCACGTGATAGGTGCAGGCGCCGACCGACTGGTTGTGCCAGGTATCGACGATGTCGATGGTCAGGGGCCCATGCGGCGCGATGGTCGGGTGCAGCGAGCTGGGTGCGCTCCAGGCGCGGAAGCGCACGGCCGCGACGTATTCCCCGGTGGCGCCCGTGGGCGTCATCGGCAGGCGGCGGCCGTTGCAGGCGACGGCGTAGCGCTCGCCGCTCAGGCCCTGGACCTTGATCTCCAGGCGTTCGACCGTCGCATCGACATACCGCACGGTGCCGCCGGCGCCGGTTTCCTCGCCCAGCACGTGCCACGGCTCGAGCGCCTGGCGCACGTCGAGCGTCATGCCCACGGCCTGGATCTGGCCATAATGGGGAAACCGGAACTCGAGATGGGGCGCGAACCACTCGTAGGCCATCGGGTAGCCGGATCGGGTCAGATCCTCGACCACGTCCTTGACGTCCGTCGCAACGAAATGCGGCAGCAGCCACTTGTCCATCAGCGCCCCGCCCCAGCGCACCAGCGGCGCCTCGTAGGGCTGGTGCCAGAAGCGGGCGATGAAGGCGCGCAGCAGCAGTTGCTGGACCAGGCTCATCTGGGCATGCGGCGGCATTTCGAACGCGCGGAGTTCCAACAGGCCCAGCCGGCCGGTGGCGCTGTCGGGACTATAGAGCTTGTCGATGCAGAACTCGGCGCGATGGGTATTGCCCGTCAGGTCGACCAGCAGGTGGCGCAGCACCCGGTCGATCAGCCAGGGCGGGCAGTCGCCGCCGGTCGGAATCTGTTCGAACGCGAGGCTGAGTTCGTAGAGCGCGTCGTCACGCGCCTCGTCGACCCGGGGCGACTGGCTGGTCGGCCCGATGAACAGGCCGGAGAACAGTCGCGACAGGGACGGATGGTTGTTCCAATAGCCGATGAGGCTCTTCAGCAGGTCCGGTCGGCGCAGCAGCGGCGAGTCCGCGGGCGTGGCGCCCCCTAGCACGATGTGGTTGCCGCCGCCGGTGCCGACATGGCGGCCGTCGATCATGAATTTCTCGGTCGTCAGCCGTGACTGCCGTGCCTCCTCGTAGAGCACGGTCGTGTTCCGGACCAGCTCGCGCCAGGTGGCGGCGGGATGGATGTTGACCTCGATCACGCCCGGGTCGGGCGTCACGCTGAGGAAGCCCAGGCGCGGGTCGCGCGGCGGACCGTAGCCTTCGAGGAACACGGGAACGTTCAGTTCCCGGGCGGTCTCCTCGATCGCGGCGATCAGCGCCAGCGAATCCTCGACCCGCTCGACCGGCGGCATGAAGACATAGAGCCGGCCGTCGCGGACCTCGGTCACCAGTGCCGTGCGCACGATGCTGGGGGCGGACTGCCCCTGCTTGGGCGGTGCCACCGCCTGTTCCGACGGCACGGTGCGGGCCGCGGGAGCGGCGCGCGTGATGCGCGGCGGCAGCGGTGGCCGGCCCTCGAACGGGTCCGGCTCGATCAGGGGTTCGGCCTCGCCGGGCTTGACCCAGGGCAGGCTGTCGAGCGGCAGCCGCAATCCCACCGGGCTGTCGCCCGGCAGCAGGAACAGGTGGTTGTGGCGCAGGAACCAGGGGCCGGACGCCCATTGCTGCAACCCGCCGGACCGCTTGCGCCGCTCGAGCGGCAGGACATAGCCGGAGACCTTGTCCAGCCCCTGCTCGAACACGCGCGCGATGCGTTCGCGCTGCTGCTTGTCGGGCACCTTGTTGTCGATCGGGTCGACGTTGACCGGCAGGCGACGCTCCTGCGACAGGTAGGCCCAGGCGTCCTCGTGGGCCGGGATGACGAATTCCGGCGCCACGTCGAGCCTGTCGGCCAGGGTCTCAATGAAGCGCCGGGCGGTCTCGGTGTCGAATTTCGTCAAGACCGAATCATCGCCGATCAGCTTGTCGTCGTGCCACACCGGCACCCCGTCCTTGCGCCAGATGATGTTCAACGCCCAGCGCGGCAGCGGCTCGCCCGGGTACCATTTGCCCTGGCCGAAATGCAGGACCGCGCCCGGCGCGAATCGTTCCTTGAGGCGCCGGACGAGGTTGCCAGCCAGCTTGCGCTTGGCCGGCCCCAATGCCGCCACGGTCCATTCGGCCCCGTCCATGTCGTCGATCGACACGAAGGTCGGCTCGCCGCCCATGGTCAACCGGACGTCGCTCGTCTGCAGATCGGCGTCGATCGTGTCGCCGAGCGCGTCGATCGCCTGCCATTGCGTGTCGGTATAGGGCTTGGTGACGCGCGGCGTCTCCAGGATGCGGGTCACCGACATCTCGAAGCCGAATTCGACCTCCGCCTTCTCGACGGCGCCGGTGATCGGCGCGGCCGAGCTCGGATCGGGCGAGCAGGCGAGCGGGATATGGCCTTCGCCGGCCAGCAGGCCCGACGTCGGATCGAGCCCGATCCAGCCGGCGCCCGGCAGATAGACCTCGGTCCAGGCGTGCAGGTCGGTGAAATCCACCTCGGTGCCGGAGGGTCCGTCCAGCGCCTTCAGGTCCGGGGCCAGCTGGATCAGGTAGCCCGACGCGAAGCGCGCGGCGATGCCCAGATGACGGAACACCTGGACCAGCAGCCATGCCGAATCGCGGCAGGACCCCATGGCCTTGCCCAGCGTCTCGTCGCAGGTCTGGATGCCCGGCTCCATCCGAATGACGTAGCCGACCTTGCGCTGGATGATGCGGTTGATCTCGACCAGGAAATCCATGGTCGCGGTCGTGTCGCGCGGGATCTCGTCGAGCAGGTCGAGCAGCAGCGGGCCGGCGATGCCGGTCTCCAGATACGGGCGCAGCTCGCGCGCCAGATCCTGGTCATAGGCGAACGGGAAGGACTGGGCGCTCTCTTCCAGGAAGAAGTCGAACGGGTTGTAGACCGCCATCTCGGCGACCAGATCGACCTCGATCTCGAACAGCCGGGTCTTGTCGGGGAACACCAGGCGCGCCAGATGGTTGGACTGCGGATCCTGTTGCCAGTTGATGAAATGCTCGGCCGGCGTGACCTTCAGCGAATAGGCCAGGATCCGTGTGCGGCAATGGGGCGCCGGGCGCAGCCGGACGATCTGCGGTCCGAGCGCTACCGGCCGATCATAGCGGTAGGTGGTCTTGTGATTGAGGGCGACATGGATGGTCATCGGTCGTCCATTCATTCCAGGCGGCCCGACGAGGGCCACCTCCAAGCTAACAGCCATAGGCCCGGACCGGAACAGCCGATGGCCGTTCGATCGCCGACTTCTTACCCGAGGAGTGAAGCATAAAGCGGGCCAGAAAGCGGGTGTGCATTCGCGGACGGATGCGGAAAGCCGCTTTTGGCGCTAGGTTAGCGCCCATTCATCGTCGGGACCGCGCCCCGGCCCATCGGAGGAAGTGACCAATTGCTCGAACATGTTCTGGTGCCGATCCATCGCGATGGCTGGAAATTCATCGGGATCTTCGCCGCCATTTCCCTGGTTTTGGCGTTCCTGTGGGCGCCGCTTGGCTGGATCGGTCTGATCCTTACCCTGTGGTGCGTCTATTTTTTCCGCGATCCGCCGCGCGTTACGCCCGTGCGTGCCGGCCTGGTGGTGAGCCCGGCGGACGGTCTCGTCGTGTCGGTCGGCGAGTTGGCGCCGCCGGCCGAACTCGACATGGGGACGGAGCCGATGACCCGCATCGGCATCTTCCTCAACGTGTTCGATGTGCACATCAACCGGGCACCGGTGCCCGGAACGGTGGCGAAGACGCATTACCATAAGGGCCAGTTCGTCAACGCGAGTTTCGACAAGGCGTCGGACCTGAACGAGCGCAATGCCCTGCGGATCACGACCCCGGAAGGCGTCGACATCGCGGTGGTGCAGATCGCCGGCCTGGTCGCCCGCCGCATCGTCACCTGGGTCGGTGCCGGCAGCAAGCTCGATACGGGCGAGCGCTTCGGCCTGATCCGTTTCGGTAGCCGTACGGATCTCTACGTGCCGCGCAGCTGGGCGGTCTATGCGATCGAAGGCCAGCGCGTGGTCGGCGGCGAGACGGTGCTGGCCGACGCGGTCGCGGTCGAGCCCAAGCGCCTGGGCGCCGTTCGATGATCCGTCCTCGCGAACGGCCCGCGGGCCCGCGCCGCCGGCGGGTGCGCATGCGCCCGATCGGCGGGCTGTCGATCAATCGCATGATCCCGAACATGCTGACCCTGCTGGCGCTGTGCGCCGGCATGACCGCGATCCGCTTCGCCATCGTCGGCAAGTTCGAGCAGGGCGTCAGCGCCATCCTGATCGCGGCCGTACTCGACGGTCTCGACGGCCGCATCGCGCGGCTGCTGAAAAGCACGTCCAGCTTCGGTGCCCAGCTCGACAGCCTGGCCGACTTCATCTCGTTCGGCGTGGCGCCGGCGATGCTGCTCTATATCTGGGCGATGCAGTCGATCGGCAGCCTCGGCTGGGCGGTCGCCTGCCTGTTCGCGGTCTGTATGGCGCTACGGCTCGCGCGCTTCAACACGCAGCTGGGACTGCCCGATCCGCCGCCCTATGCCTATAATTTCTTCACCGGCGTACCGGCACCGGCCGCGGCGGGCGTTTCGATGATCCCGATCGTCGCCAGCTTCGAGTTCGGCGACACGTTCTTCCATTCACCCTACCTGGTCGCCATCACGACCGCGCTCACGGCCGGGCTGATGGTCAGCCGAGTGCCGACCTTCTCGTTCAAGCGCTTCCGGGTCCCGCATAACTACGTCGTGCCCATGATGCTGGCGATCGGCGCCTTCGCGGCGTTCCTGGCGGCCGAGCCGTGGGAGACGCTGCTGGTGCTGGGGCTGCTGTATCTGGGGCTGATCCCGCTCTCGATCCGCTCCTATCGCCGGCTGAAAAGGGCCGCCGAGGAGATCCGCGCGGGGCGCGGCGACGCCGGGCCGGTGCTGCGCACGGTCGACGGCAGCGCACCGCAAGGCTGATCCGCACTGGACTGTCAAAAAACCGTCACCTAGAAACGGCAATCTCGCCGCGCTTCATGACGAAGCGGGCGAGCGGGGAGAATATGATGCGGTTCAGTGTCCGTCAGGCCGTCCTGGCCATGGGTTTGGTTCTGGCCGGCGCGGGCGTCGCAAGCGGTCCGGCCGCGGCGGCCTCGGGCAAGCTCGTGCTCTATACCTCGCAGCCGGACAAGATCGCGGCCGAGACGGTGGCGGCCTTCAACAAGCGCGAACCGAAGGTCGAGGTCGAGATCTTCCGCTCCGGCACGACCGAGATCATGAACAAGATCGAGGCCGAGCTGGTCGGCGGCGCGCCCAGGGCCGACGTGCTGTTCATCGCCGACGCGGTGTCGATGGAGCAGTTGAAGGCCGACGGACGGTTGGCCGCCTACGCCGGGGCCGACCTCAAGGCGTTTCCGGCCGGCACCTTCGATCCGGACAAGACCTATTTCGGCACGAAACTGATCACGACGGGCATCATCTACAACACGGCTGCGGCCAGGCCCACCTCCTGGCAGGACCTGCTGAAGCCGGCGGCCAAGGGCCAGGTCGTGCTGCCGAGCCCGCTCTATTCCGGGGCGGCCGCCATCCATATGGCGGCGATCGAGGCGGTGCCGACGCTCGGCACGAACTATTACATCCAGCTCGCCGCCAATGGCGCCGATGCGGCCAAAGGCAACGGCGCCGTGGTGACCGAGGTCGCCGGTGGCCAGAAGATGTATGGCGTGATCGTCGAGTTCATGGCGCTCAACGCCAAGGCGAAGGGTTCGCCGGTCGATTTCGTGTTCCCGAGCGAGGGCGTTTCGGCAGTGACTGAGCCGGCGGCGATCCTCAAGACCGCTCACAATCCCGAGGCCGCCCGCGCCTTCATCGATTTCATCCTGTCGAAAGAGGGTCAGGAACTGGCGGTCGCCCAGGGTTTTCTGCCGGCGCGGAACGACGTCGCCCCGCCCGCCGGCTTTCCCAAGATCTCCGACCTGCATATCCTGCCGGTCGATCTGGCCAAGACCGCCACCGATGCCGATCTGCTGAAACGGCAGTTCACCGACCTGTTCGGCGGCTGAGTTCGAAGACCGATGCCGCACAGGGGGCGATCGATCGCGGCCGAGCGATCCTTGTTTTGGGGACTTTCCGCACTGCTGAGCCTGATCGCGATCTTCCCGGTCGCGCGCCTGCTGGTCGAGGGCGCGATGCCGGGCGGCGTGCCCGGCTTCGGTGCGATCGATCGCGTGCTGCAGGATCCGGCGACCTGGGTCGCGTTCGGCCATACGCTGTGGGTTAGCCTGGTGGCGATGGTGATCTCGGGCATCATCGGTGGGGCGATGGCATTGGTCGTGGCCCTGACCGACCTGCCGGCCAAGGTCGTGCTGGTGTTCGGCTTCACCATGCTGCTGATGATTCCGTCGCAGATCACGACCATCGCCTGGATCGAGCTGCTGGGGCCGGCGAGCCCGCTTTTGAAGCTGGTCGGGCTGGCGCCGGCACCGGGCACGCGGCATCCGCTCTATTCGTCGACCGGCATCACCCTGCTGCTGGGCCTCGAGCATGCACCGCTGGTCTTTCTCGGCTTGCGCACCGCGCTCCGCTCGCTGCCGGGCGATCTGATCGAGGCGGCCCGCGCCGCCGGCGCCCGGCCGCCGCGCGTGGTGGCGACCATCGTCGTGCCGCTGATGGGGCCCAGCCTGATCGCCGGCATGGCGCTCGCCTTCGTCTCCAACATCGGCAATTTCGGCACGCCCGCCCTGCTGGGCATTCCGGCCCGCTTTCCCATGCTGACGACGCTGATCTACCAGCGTCTCTCGGGTTTCGGCCCGCGCGTGCTGTCGGAGGTCGCGGTGCTGTCGCTGCTGCTGGGCGTGCTGGCGGTCGGCGGCGTCCTGTTCGAAACCTGGCTCGCCGGTCGGCGCGACGTGCGGATCGACGGCGCCCCCGCGCCGGTGCGCATCCCGCTCGGCCCCTGGCGCTGGCCGGTCATCCTGCTGGTCTGGACCTTCCTCGCGGCGACCCTGCTCGTGCCGCTGGCGGCGCTGATATCGACCGCGCTGGTCGCCGCGTATGGCCAGCCCCTGGGGCTCGCGACGGCGACCTTGGAGAATTTCCGCTTCATCCTGTTCGACCACCCGGCGGCGCGGCGCGCGGTCGTCAACAGCCTGGGACTCGCCACCTCGGCGGCCGTCCTCCTGTCGCTTGCGGCGGTGCCGGCCGCCTATTTCGCGGTCTGGCGCCGTCGTCGCCTGATGCGCGCGCTGGTGCTGGCATCCGAGCTGTCCTATGCCTTGCCCGGCGTCGTGCTCGCGATCGCTGCGATCCTGATCTTCATCCGGCCGATTTTCGGCTTCTCGCTCTACAACACGCTCGGCATCATCCTGATGGCCTATCTCGCCCGCTTTTTTACCTTGGCCCAGCGACCGGTCGCGGCCGCGTTTCGACAGCTCGATATCAAGCTCGAAGAGGCGGCGCAAATGGCCGGCGCAGGCTTCGTTCGCCGGGTGCTGACCGTGGCGCTGCCGTTGGTGGCGCCGGCCGCCGCCGCCGGCGGACTGCTGGTGTTCCTGACGGCCTTCAACGAACTCACCGTCTCGGCACTGCTCTGGTCGGCCGGCCACGAGACCCTGGGGGTCGTGGTGTTCGGCCTGGAACAGGCCGGCGACAACACGGTCGCGGCCGCGATCGCCAGTCTGACGGTGGGCGCGACGGTGGCGCTCATGGCGATCGCCTCGTTCCTGACGCGCAACCTCGCGACGCCGGTGCTGCCGTGGCAGGCCTGATCCTCGACCGGGTGACCAAGCGGTTCGGCGATGCGGCGCCCGTGGTCGACCGGGTTTCGCTCGACGTCGCCGACGGCGAGTTCCTGGCGATCCTCGGGCCGTCCGGCTGCGGCAAGACGACGTTGCTGCGCCTGATCGCCGGGTTCGAACGGCCGACCGAGGGCGCCATCCGCCTTGGCGAGCGGCTGGTGGCTGACGCCGGGACCCATGTGCAGCCCGAGGACCGGCAGGTCGGGATCGTGTTCCAGAGCTACGCGCTGTGGCCGCACATGAGCGTGGGCGAGAATGTCGGCTATCCGTTGCGCACCCGGGGCATCAGAGGTGCGGAATATAAGCGCCAGGTCGCAGCCGCGCTCGATACGGTCGGCCTCGGCGCTGTCGCCGACCGCAGGCCGGCCTCGCTGTCGGGCGGGCAGCGCCAGCGCGTGGCGCTCGCACGCTGCCTCGCCATGTCGCCCGGTCTGGTGCTGCTCGACGAGCCGCTCGCCAACCTCGACGTGCATCTGAAGGCCAGCCTGCTCGACCAGTTCCAGCATTTCCGCGCCCGCACTGGCGCCACCATGCTCTACATCACCCACGACCAGAGCGAGGCCATGGCGCTCGCCGACCGGATCGCCGTCATGGCCCACGGCCGCGTCGAGCAACTGGCAGCACCGGAGACGCTCTACCGGTCGCCGGCGACCGAATTCGTCGCCGATTTCATCGGCATGGGCGGCGTGGTCGAGGCGATCCTGCCGGAACCGGCGGCGGCAGGGCAGGCGTGGGTCGAAATCGCCGGCCATCGCGCCCTGGTGCGAGCTGCGCCGGGCCAGGCGGCGGGAGCCGCGCGCCTGTGCCTGCGCCCGGAAGACCTGGCCCTCGCCACTGAAGGCCTGCCGGCCCGCTGCCGCCGCGCCCGCTACCAGGGCGGCGAATGGCTGGTCGAACTGACCGTCGACGGCCAGGACGAGCGCGAGCTGCAGATGCTGGCCAAGCCGGGCACGGTGCCGGAGCCGGGCGCGGCCGTGCGGGTGCGGATCACGGATGGATGGGTGATCCCTCAATCATGCTGAGATCGAGCGCTTACTCATCGATGATTGTTGCCGTCGGGCTCCTGTCGGCCTGTGCCGCACCGTCGCCGACGCCTCCCAGCCCGGGAAATCGGGAGATTTCGGCCCGTCCTGTGTCAGGCAACCGACTGAGCTATCCGGCCGATATGATGGAACAAGGAATCGAGGGGGCGGTTAACGCAACCTGCATGGTCGATATCCAGGGAGTAACCAGCAACTGTGTCGTCATCGGTATCGAGGGATCGATGAAGTTCGCCGATGCTGCTTTGGCATACGTACGAGGCGCAAGGTATAAGCCCGCGATCCATGATGGAGTGCCAATCGTCGAATCGCACCATATTTTCAAAATCAGTTTCGTACTGGATCCAATCGACGGGAAGACGCGGCAGATGTTAGCGCAGATCTCCGAGGACTGGGCTCATTGCGTGGCGCAAAATCAAGGCCAAAGCACGATAGATGCTTGCGGACGAGCGATCGACCTGTCGGCCAGCGACCCGCCCTTGCAAGCGGGTGCATATGAACTGCGGGCAAGCGGGTATGCGGCGCAACGGCAATATCGGTTGGCGATTGCCGACTATGACACGGTGGTGGCAAATGGCTTTGCGGTGCCTCGAACCTATCAGCGGCGGGGTTTGGCCAACATCAAGCTGCGCAACTACCTTAAAGCGAAATCCGACTTCGATGTGGTTCTCAAAGCATTGCCGAACGATATGACAAGTCTGAGAAATCGGAGCCGGGCAGCAGTTGGCGTAGGTAATTTCGCTTCTGCACTCGAGGATTTGGATCGGGCGATCACGCTAAGGCCCGATGATCCTTCGCTGCGAACACAGCGCGCCGAAATCTCGATCACGGCAGGCAACTCGACCAATGCCTTGGTCGATCTGGAAGAGGCTCTGGCAATGATCCCGACGGATGTGCCAGCCCTTACGGTGCGATGCCGGCTTCTTCAATCGATGGGCCAGCTAACACAGGCTGCTGCCGATTGTGCTCGGATCGAAGACCTCGACCCAAAGCACAAAGTGGTTGCCTCTCTGATGGTAACGTTGGATTAGTCGTGCAGCCGTAACGCAGCGGGATCCCCCTACCCCTGCTCCCGCGTCGCGGTGAACTTCACGCCCGGCCAGTCCTGGACCGTGCGGTTCAGTTCCCAGCTGTTGCGGGCCATGAACACGGGGGCGCCGTCATGGTCTTCGGCCAGGCTGCCGCGGACGTCTTCCAGGAAGCGCTTCATCAGCACCTTGTCGTCCGAGCCGACCCAGCGGGCGGTCTCGTAGGGCGCCTGTTCGAAATGCATCTTGAGGTCGTATTCGGCCCGGATGCGTTCGGCCAGCACGTCGATCTGCAACTGGCCGACCACGCCCACGATCATGTCGGTGCCGATCAGCGGCTTGAACACGCGGGTAACGCCTTCCTCGGCCATCTGCTCCAGCGCGCGCTTCAGATGCTTCGACTTCATCGGGTCGTCGAGCCGGACGCGACGCAGGATTTCCGGCGCGAAGTTCGGGATGCCGGTCACCTTGAGCTCCTCGCCCTCGGTCAAGGTATCGCCGATGCGCAAGGTGCCGTGGTTCGGGATGCCCAGGATATCGCCCGGCCAGGCTTCCTCGGCCAGGTTGCGGTCCTGGGCCAGGAAGAACATCGGGTTCTGCACGGCCATCATGCGGCCTGTGCGGACATGCTTCAGCTTCATGCCGCGCTGGAACCGGCCGGAGCATAGCCGCACGAAGGCGACGCGGTCGCGATGCTGCGGGTCCATGTTGGCCTGGACCTTGAAGACGAAGCCGGTAACCTTGGTCTCGCCGGGTGCGATCGCACGCGGCTCGGCGGGCTGCGGCCGTGGCGGCGGTGCCAGTTCGGCGACGCCCTTCAGCAGCTCGCGCACGCCGAAATTATTGATGGCGCTGCCGAAGAACACCGGGGTCAGCGCGCCGGCGCGATAGGCGTCCAGATCGAACGGCGGGCACAGGCCGCGCACCATCTCGACTTCCTCGATCAGCTTCAGCAGCGCCTTTTCCGGCAGATGCTGGGCCAATTGCGGATCGTCGAGCCCGGTGCAGCGCACCGGCTCGGTCACCCGGTCGCCGTCGCGCTTGCCGAACAGCAGCAGCGTGTCGTTCAGGATGTCGTAGGTGCCGAGGAAGTCGCGGCCCATGCCGATCGGCCAGGTCGCCGGCGTCACGTCGAGCGCCAGTTGCTCCTCGATCTCGCCCATCAGGTCGAACGGATCGCGCGCCTCGCGGTCCATCTTGTTGACGAAGGTGATGATCGGCACGTCGCGCAGGCGGCAGACCTCGAACAGCTTGCGGGTCTGGGTCTCGATGCCCTTGGCGGCGTCGATCACCATGACCGCGCTGTCGACCGCCGTCAGCGTGCGATAGGTGTCTTCGCTGAAGTCCTGATGGCCCGGCGTGTCGAGCAGGTTGTAGGTCAGCTCGTCGAACACGAAGGTCATGACGGCAGAGGAGACCGAAATGCCGCGCTCGCGCTCGACCGCCATCCAGTCCGACCGCACGCGCCGGCTGTCGCCGCGCGCCTTGACCTCGCCCGCCATGTTGATGGCGCCGCCGAACAGCAGCAGCTTTTCGGTCAGGGTCGTCTTGCCCGCATCGGGGTGCGAGATGATGGCGAAGGTCCGCCGGTTGGCGACGGGGACGGGAAGCGCACTCATGGGGCCAGCGATCGGTTGGATGGGCTCATCGGGAAAGGGTTGGCGCGCTTCTACCACAGCCGGCCGGGCGCGCCATCATCAATGGTAGCAGGGGCCCCCTGCGACAGGATGCGGCCGTCGCGTTGATGTCATCGCTCCTGTATAGATAAATACGTGCAGCAGCCGCTGTACCAACGACTTGAGCGCTAGGGAGTGGGCGAATGAAGATCCGATTGCAGGCCGGCATGGCCGTCATGGCATTGGCGATCGCGGCGTTCGCCGCGGCACCGTCGGCCGAAGCCAAGACCATGACCTATCGCGTGGTACTGAACGGCAAGAGCGAGACGCCGTCCAATACGACCAAGGGCACCGGTCATGGCACCGTCAAGTATGACGACGCGACCAAGGAACTGAGCTGGAACATCAAGTATTCCGGCCTGACCGGCGACGCGACCGCCGCCCATTTCCACGGTCCCGCCAAGCCGGGCGTCGCCGCCGGCGTGCTGGTGCCGATCGGCCCCAAGGGCAGCACGGTCATGAGCCCGATCGTCGGCTCCGCAACCCTGACCGACGACCAGGCGACGGCGCTGACCGGCGGGATGATGTATTTCAACGTCCATACCAAGGAAAACCCGGCCGGCGAAATCCGCGGCCAGGTCATCAAGGCCGGCGGCATGAAGATGAAGATGCCGGCCAAGCCGAAGACCGACGCGGCACCGAAGCAGTAACCCGCCCGTCGCGGGGCGGATGCCAGGACGGCGATCGGCCGGAACCCTGGATATTCCGCCCCGTTGCGCGGATAGCGACAGGCCGTTGCATTGCAGCGGACGCGTAGACAAGTCCTGCTGCCCGGCATAGAGATAGGAAAATCCAGGCAGGGGCACAGGACGTATGGGCTTTGGTTTCGATGGCATGTCGCGCCGGTCGTTCGGTCGGGCCGCGCTCGGCACGGCGGCGGCAGGGCTCTGCGGGCTCGGCCCCTGGTCGACGGCCCGGGCCGCGGCGTTCGAACCGGCCCTGATCTACGACTATGGCGGCAAGTTCGACCGTTCCTTCAACGAAGCGGCCTATGACGGCGCCGAGCGGTTCAAGAAGGAAACCGGACTCACCTATCGCGAGTTCGAGATCACCAACGAGAACCAGCGCGAACAGTCGATGCTGCAGCTGGCCAAGCGCGGCGCCAGCCTGATCGTCGGCGTGGGCTTCGGCCACCAGGCGGCCATGACCAAGGTCGCGGCGCAATATCCGAAAGCGCGCTTCACCATCATCGACGCGGTGGTCGACCTGCCGAACGTGCAGTCGATCGTTTTCCGCGAGCAGGAATGCTGCTTCCTGGTCGGCATGATCGCGGCGCTGACCTCCACGACCGGCAAGATCGGTTTCGTCGGCGGCATGGACGTGCCGCTGATCCGCCGCTTCGCCGCCGGCTATGCCGAGGGCGCCAAGTTCGCCAAGCCCGGCGTCGAGATCTTCCAGACCATGACCGGCACGACCGTGTCGGCCTGGAACGACCCGGCGCGCGGCAGCGAGCTGGCGCGCAGCCAGTTCGACCGCGGCGCCGACGTGGTCTTCGCCGCTGCGGGCGCCACCGGCCTGGGCGTGCTGCAGGCCGCGGCGGATGCGAAGAAACTGTCGATCGGTTGCGATTCCAACCAGAACGCCCTGCATCCGGGCTCGGTGCTGACTTCGATGGTCAAGCGCGTCGACGTCGCGACCTATAACGCGATGATGGCTGCCAAGGACGACAAGTGGCAGGCCGGCCGGATGTCGCTGGGCCTGAAGGAAGACGGGCTCGACTATGCGCTCGACGACAATAATCGTGCGCTGATCGCGCCGGAAACCAGGGCGCGCGTCGATCAGGCCAAGGCCGACATCATCGCGGGCAAAATCGTCCCGACCGACGTCGCGGCGCAGTAATCGTGAGTGGCGGGCTGGCGCCGGCGATCGCGTTCGACCGGATCACGAAGCGCTTCGGTGCGGTCGTCGCCAACGACGGGGTCAGTTGCGAGATATCCCCCGGCTCGATCCACGGCATCATCGGCGAGAACGGGGCCGGCAAATCCACCCTGATGAGCATCCTCTACGGCTTCTATCAGGCCGACGCCGGCGAGATCCGCCTCGACGGCCAGGCCGTGCGTATCCATAGTTCGGCGGACGCGATCCGGCTCGGCATCGGCATGGTCCATCAGCATTTCGTGCTGGTCGAGCCGTTCACCGTGCTGGAAAACCTGGCGCTCGGCCATGAAGGCGGCCTGATGCTGCAGCCGGGCCTCGATCGGGCGCGGGCCGAAGCGCGGCGGATCGAGGCGGCCTACGGGCTGGCGGTCGATCTCGATGCCAAGGTCGAGGACCTGGCCGTCGGCGCGCGGCAAAGGGTCGAGATCCTGAAAGCGCTCTATCGCGGTGCCCGGATCCTGATCCTCGACGAGCCGACCGGCGTGCTGACGCCCGACGAGGCCCAACAACTGTTCCAGATCCTGCGACGGCTGAAATCCGAGGGCAAGACCGTCCTGCTGATCACCCACAAGCTCAAGGAGATCATGGCGGCGACCGATCGGGTCACGGTCATGCGTGCTGGCCGCGTCGTGGGCGACGTCGCGACATCCGGCACGACCGAGGCGGATCTGGCCGAACGGATGGTCGGCCGCAAGCTGGCGCCGCTGCCCGATCGGGTGCCGGTGGCCCCGGCCGCGCCGATCCTGCGCGCCGAGGGCCTGTCGGTGATCGATGCGGGCGGCGTCGAACGGGTGCGCGGCATCGATCTCGATCTGCGGCCGGGCGAGATCGTCGGCATCGCCGGCGTCTCGGGCAACGGGCAGTCGGAACTGATGGCGGCCCTGGCCGGGCTCACGCCGCTCGCCGCCGGGCGACTCGTGTGGGCAGGCGTACCGGTTCCGGCCGAAGACACGGCCATGGCGCTGCGCCGGCTGGGCCTCGGCCATATTCCGGAGGACCGGCACAAGAACGGCATGATCGGCGCGTTCGAGGCCTGGGAGACCTCCGTGCTGGGCTACCATCGCGACGTCGGCCACGGGCAGGGCGCGTGGCTGCGACCAGGCTTCATCCGTGCGCTGACCCGCCAGCGCATGGTCGATTACGACGTCCGGCCACGCGACGAGCGGCTGCGCACGGCCGCCTTCTCGGGCGGCAACCAGCAAAAGCTGATCTGTGCCCGCGAAATGGCGCGGGGGCCCAAGGTCCTGCTGGTCGGGCAGCCGACGCGCGGCGTCGATGTCGGCGCGATCGAGCAGATCCATGCCCGGCTGCGCGCCCTGAAGGCTGCCGGCACGGCGATCCTGCTGGTCTCGGTCGAACTCGACGAAATCCTGGCCCTGGCCGATCGGATCCTGGTCATGGTCGACGGCCGCTTCACCGGCGAACTCGACCGGTCGGAGGCGACCGAGCGCGCGCTGGGCCTGCTGATGGCGGGCGTGCGGGACGAGGCGGCCTGATGCGGCGCGACCTGCCGATGCTCGTCGATTATGTGCTGATACCTGCACTCAACCTGCTGCTCGCCTTCCTGGTCGGCGCCATCGTGCTGGCGCTGATCGGCGTCTCGCCGGTCGCGGCCCTCGGCACCCTGCTCGATGGCGCGTTCGGGTCCCTGGATGGGCTCGGCTACACGCTCTATTACGCGACGACCTTCATTTTCACCGGCCTCGCGGTCGCGATTCCGTACCAGGCCGGCCTGTTCAACATCGGCGGCGAGGGCCAGGCGATGTTGGGCGGCCTGGGCGTCACGTTGGTGTGCCAGGCGATGGGCGGCTACTCGCTGTGGCTGGTGCTGCCGCTGGCGATCGTGGCGGCGGTCACGTTCGGCGCCGCCTGGGCGGCGGTGCCGGCGATCTTGCAGGTCAAGCGCGGCAGCCACATCGTCATCACGACGATCATGTTCAATTTCCTGGCCGCCGCCTTCATGACCTACCTGCTGATTGACGCGTTGCGCGCGCCAGGCGATCCGTCGCCGGAAACAGGAGCGTTCCCCGCCTCGACGGCGCTGCCCTATGCCCATGAATGGGCGGCGCGGCTCGGCCTCGCCATGGAGGAATCGCCACTCAACCTCAGCTTCCTCGTGGCGCTGGCCGCGGCTTTCCTGGTCTGGCTGTTCATCCGGCGCTCGCTGCTGGGTTATGAGATCCGCGCGACCGGCCTCAACCCATCGGCGGCAACCTACGCGGCGATCCCGGTCGGCCGGGTCACCGTGCTGGCGGTGTGCCTGGGGGGGGCCTGCGCCGGGCTGGTCGGCATCAACGAAGTGATGGGCGTGCTGCATCGCCTGGTGCTGGGCTTCACCGCCGGCGCCGGCATCGTCGGCATCGCCGTGGCGCTGATGGGCCGCAACCATCCATTCGGCATCGTGCTGGCGGCGATCCTGTTCGGCGCGCTCTACCAGGGTGGTGCCGAGCTGGCGTTCGACTATCCGCAGGTGACGCGCGACATCATCGTGGTCATGGATGGGCTGGTCATCCTGTTCTGCGGCGCGCTGGAAAACATGCTGCGCGTACCGGTGACGCGCGCCTGGGCGCGGTGGCGGACGGTGCCGGCATGAGCCTGGTCGACGTCGTATCGGTGCTGGCCGCGACGATCCGGCTGGCGACACCGCTGGTGCTGGCGACCCTGGGCGGCTTGTTTTCCGAGCGGGCTGGCATCGTCGCCCTCGGGCTGGAAGGCATGATGCTGGCTGCCGCCTTCGCCGCCGCCTGCATCGCCCACGTCACCGGCTCGGCCTGGCTGGCGCTTGCGGCCGGGATGGGAGTCTCGATGGCCCTGTCGCTGATCCATGGCTTCGCCTCGGTCACCCAGCGCGGCGACCAGGTCGTCTCGGGCATGGCGCTCAACATCCTGGTCGCCGGCCTGTGTCCGACCCTCGGGCTCGCCTGGTTCCAGCAGGGTGGCCAGACGCCGGCGCTCGGTCATGGCGAACGCTTCATGCCGATCGTGCTGCCGTTCGCCGACGGCGTCGCCGGCGTCCCGGTCCTGGGGCCGATCTGGAACAGCCTGATCGGCGGCCATAACCTGATCGTCTATCTGGCGGCCCTGCTGCTGCCGCTGTCGGCGTGGCTGCTTTATCGCACCTCGTTCGGCCTGCGCATCCGCGCGGTCGGAGAGAACCCGCATGCGGTCGATGCCGCTGGCTTGTCGGTCGCCGGATTGCGCTATGGCGCACTCGCGCTCAGCGGTATTCTCGTCGGGCTGGCGGGGGCGGACCTGTCGATCGCCGAGGGCGCCGGATTTGGGCGGGACATGACGGCGGGCCGCGGCTACGTGGCGCTGGCCGCCCTGATCTTCGGAAAATGGCGGCCGGTACCGGCCGTCGGCGCCTGCCTGCTGTTCGCGTTCTGCGACGCGCTGCAGGTGCGGTTGCAGGGGGTGGCGCTGCCGGTCGTCGGCGTGGTGCCGGTTCAACTGGTCGAGGCTTTGCCCTATCTGCTGACCGTCGTGCTGCTCGCCGGCTTCATCGGTGCCGCCCGGGCGCCGCGGGCGATCGGCCTGGCTTTCGTGAAGACACGGTGAGGATCATGGCGACCGACGATCTGTTGCAGGCGGCGCTGACGGCCCGGGCCCGGGCCCATGCGCCCTATTCCGGCTTCAAGGTCGGCGCCGCCCTGCGCGACGCCGACGGCGGGATCCATGCCGGCTGCAACGTCGAGAACGCCGCCTTTCCGCAGGGGCAATGTGCCGAGGCGACGGCGATCGGCGTGATGATCGCCGCCGGGGCGACCCGGATCGCCGAGATCCTGGTGGTGGCGGATGGCCCGGAAACGGTTACCCCATGCGGCGGCTGTCGGCAGCGCCTGGTCGAATTCGCCGATCCGGCGACCCCCGTTCACTTGGCCGGCCCAGACGGCATAGGTGCGACCGTCAGCCTCGGCGAATTGCTGCCGCGCGCCTTCGGCTGGCGCCAGGTCGCACTCAAGGACAGATCATGAGCATCGAAGACGCGGTCCGGATCATCGGCGAGCGCCGTCCGGGCTTCATGCCGCGGGTGGCGCTGCTGCTCGGCTCCGGTCTCGGCCAGGTTGCCGAGCGGATCGAGGATCCGACGCGGATTTCCTATGCTGACCTGCCGGGTTTTCCGGTGCCGACCGTGGCCGGGCACGCCGGCTCGCTGATCCTCGGCCGCCTCGCCGGCGTCGATCTCCTGTGCCTGAACGGCCGGGTCCATGCCTATGAAGGCGGCGATGGCGCGGCCCGGCTCAAGGTGCTGGTGCGGACCGTCAAGCAATTGGGCGTCGAGGCGCTGGTGCTGACCAACGCCGCCGGTTCGCTTCGGACCGAGGTCGGGCCGGGCAGCCTGGTGCTGATCCGCGACCATATCAACATGCTGGGCTTCAACCCGCTGCAGGGGCCGAACGACGAAGCCTGGGGGCCGCGCTTCTTTTCGATGCGCGACGCCTATGACCCGGCTCTGGCCGCCCGGTTCCGCCGGGCGGCGGTCGCGACCGGCATCGCCTTGGCCGAGGGCGTCTATCTGGCCTATCCCGGCCCGAACTTCGAAACGCCGGCGGAAATCCGGGCATTTCGGGGCCTGGGCGCCGATCTGGTCGGCATGTCGACCGTGCCCGAGGTGGTGGTGGCACGCCATTGCGGTCTCGCCTTGGCAGCGCTCTCGGCGGTGACCAATCTCGCCGAGGGCATGGGCGACGGGATGCTCAGCCATCACGAGACCCTGTCCCAGGGCGCCCGGATCGCCCAGTCGCTCGAAACCCTGATCCTCGGTTTTCTCGAAAGCCTGAAGCATGGCCTCTGACCCCTACAGCCCCGCCAACCTGCGCCGCATCGCCCAGCGCCTGCTGCCGCTGATCGACCTGACCAGCCTCAACGACGGCGACGATGCCGCCGCGATCGAAAGCCTGTGCGCCCGGGCGCGCACGCCGGCCGGTAATGTCGCGGCGGTCTGCATTCACGCGCCGCATATTCCGGTTGCGAAACGAGCCCTGGCCGGCAGCGACGTACCGATCGCAACTGTGACGAACTTCCCCGCCGGCGCCGCCGATATCCGGGCGGCCGAAGCCGAGACCGCCGCGGCCGTAGCGCTGGGTGCGGACGAGGTCGACGTGGTGTTTCCTTATACGGCTCTTATCGTAGGCGACCGGACGGTCGGGCTCGATCTGGTCCGCGCGGCCAAGGCGGTGTGCGGACCCAACGTGCTGCTGAAGGTCATCCTGGAAACCGGGCAGTTGAAGACACCGGCCCTGATCCGCGCGGCATCCGATATCGCCATCGCCGGGGGTGCCGATTTCATCAAGACGTCGACCGGCAAGACCCAACCCGGAGCGAGCCTGCAGGCGGCGCAGGTCATGCTCGACGCCATTGCCGTGGCGCGTGGCCAGCGCCGCTGGGTCGGTTTCAAGGCATCCGGCGGCGTGCGCACCGTTTCCGAGGCCCAGGCCTATCTGGCGCTGGCCGACCGGGTGCTGGGCGACGGCTTCGCCAGCGCTGCGACCTTTCGCGTCGGCGCCTCGGCGTTGCTCGACGATGTGCTGATCTGCCTCGGCTTGGACGCGTGATCACCAAGGAACTCCTCACCCGCAAGCGCGACGGCGGCACGCTCGCCGCCGACGAGATCGCGTTCCTGGTCGCGGGCATCGCCGATGGCGGCCTGACCGAGGGCCAGGTCGCTGCCTTCGCCATGGCGGTGTGCTGTCGGGGCATGGGACGTGACGAGTGTGTGGCGCTGACCGATGCCATGACCCGCTCGGGTCGGGTGCTGGATTGGCGCGACCTGGGCAAGCCGATCGTCGACAAGCATTCGACCGGCGGTGTCGGCGACAAGACCAGCCTGATGCTGGCGCCGATCCTGGCCGCGGCCGGAGCGGCCGTGCCGATGATCAGTGGGCGCGGGCTCGGCCATACCGGCGGGACGCTCGACAAGCTCGATGCGATCCCCGGCTACCAGACCCGGCCGTCGCTCGGCCGCATCCGCGCCGCGATGGTCGCGACCGGTGCCGCCATGGTCGGCCAGACCGACGACGTGGCACCGGCCGACCGGCGGTTCTATGCGATCCGGGACACGACCGGCACGGTCGAATCGATCCCGCTGATCACCGCGTCGATCCTGTCGAAAAAGCTGGCGGCCGGCCTCGACGGGTTGGTGCTCGACGTCAAATACGGCTCCGGCGCCTTCATGGCCGATCCGGCGCGGGCGCAGGAACTGGCACGCTGCCTGGTCGAGGTCGGCGGCGGCGCGGGGCTCAAGGTCACGGCGCTGCTGACCGACATGAACGAGGTGCTGGGCGATAGCGCCGGCAACGCTCTCGAAGTGCTCGAGGCGGTCCAATACCTGACCGGTACGCGGCGAGAGGCGCGGCTCGACGGCGTCACCCACGCGCTGGCAGTCGAGATGCTGTTGCTGGCCGGCCTCGTCGCCGATGCGGCCGAGGGGGCCGATCGGGTCGAGCAACTGCTGGCCTCGGGTGCCGCTGCGGAGGCGTTCGGCCGGATGGTGGCGTCGCTCGGCGGCCCCGGCGATTTCATCGAGCGGGCGGCCGATCATCTGCCGGTGGCGCCCATCGTGCGACCGGTCCTGCCTTCTCGAATGGGCATCCTGACGGCGCTCGACGCCCGCCAGGTCGGCTTCGCGGTGTTGGGTTTGGGCGGCGGGCGCCATGCGCCGGACGATCCGATCGACTATGCCGTGGGCTTCAGCCGCTGTGCCCATCTGGGCGAGGCCGTCGGCCCGGACCGGCCGCTGGCGCTGGTCCATGCCCGGAACGAAGCCGCCGCCGAGCGGGCCATTGCTATGCTTCGGAGCGCCGCCACGACTGGCGGTACGGCGCCGGTCGACCGGCCGCTGATCCTCGACCGGCTGGAGAGCTGACATGGGCCGAGCCTTCGTGATCGTGCTCGATTCCCTCGGCATCGGCGGCGCACCGGATGCGGCACGCTTCGGTGAGGTCGGGGCCGACACTTTGGGCCACATCGCCGAGCGGGTGGCGCTGAAGCTCGCGAACCTGTCCCGGCTCGGCCTCGGCGCGGCGGCGGAGATCGCGACCGGCCGGCTGCCGCGCGGCCTCGGTCGTCCTGGTCCCGGTGCCGGCTTCTGGGCCGCCGCCGCGGAGGCGAGCCGCGGCAAGGATACGCCGACCGGACATTGGGAAATCGCCGGCTGCCCGGTGCCGTTCGACTGGGGATATTTTCCGTCCGAATTTCCGAGCTTCCCGGCCGAACTGGTCGATGCCCTGATGCATGATGGCGGTCTGCCCGGCATCCTCGGCAATTGCGCCGCTTCCGGCACGGCGATCATCGACGAACTGGGTGCCGAGCATGTCGCGACCGGCAAGCCGATCTTCTACACCTCGGCCGACAGCGTGCTGCAGATCGCGGCACATGAGGAGCATTTCGGCCTCGATCGCCTGTTGGCCTTGTGCGAGCGGGCGCGCGTGCTGTGCGATCCCTACGACATCGGCCGGGTCATCGCGCGGCCGTTCGTGGGCTCGCCCGGCAGCTTCAGGCGCACCGCGAACCGCCGCGACTATGCGGTGCCGCCGCCGGCCGATACGATCCTCGACCGGCTGCAGGCGGCGGGGCGCGCCGTCATCTCGCTCGGCAAGATCGGCGACATCTTCGCCCATCGCGCGACCGGCACGATCGTCAAGGGCGAGAACAATGCGGCACTGATGGCAAAGAGCCTCGACCTGGTCGCATCGGCTCCGGACGGCGCGTTCGGCTTCGTCAATCTGGTCGATTTCGACACGCTCTACGGCCACCGCCGCGACGCGGCCGGCTATGCCGCCGCCCTGGTCGCGTTCGACGGCTGGCTGCCCTCGCTCGAGGCGGCGCTGCGGCCGGGCGACCTGGTCATCCTGACCGCCGACCATGGCTGCGACCCGACGTGGCCCGGCACCGACCACACGCGCGAATGCGTGCCGGTCGTGGGCTTCGGTCCCGACATCACCGGCGGCAGCGCCGGCTTGCGGACCAGCTTCGCCGACATCGGCGAAACGGTGCTGGCACATCTGGGCCTGCCGCCGATCGGGTCGGGGCACGCGATTGGTTGAGTTACAGCTTCACGCCGTATTCCTCGGCGAATTGCCGGGGCAGATCCGGATTGATCCCGATTGCGGCATCGCGATCTCTGTCGGCCCCGACTAGATCGCCCTGCCGACGCTTCACGAGAGACCGGCCGTAGAGCGATCCCGCCATTTTTGGGGCAAGATGCAGGGCGGCATCATAGTCCGCGGCGGCGTTGGACAGCATGCCCTTCTTTAAATAAACGAGAGCCCGGCTGTCGTAAGTGTTGGCGTATTGCGGTATCGACTTCAGAGCTTCATTGCAGTCGCCAAGAGCAGAATCGAGTCGGCCCAGCAAAGCGCGTACCCAGCATCGATTGTTCAGCAGATGTTCGTCATGAGGATAGGCGGCCAGGCCAGTGCTCAGAGCAATTTCTGCCTCGTCATATCTCCCTATCGCCGATAAGGCAGCTCCGTGGATGAGAAAGATTTCCGCATTGCGCATGCCATCGGCGATGGCTTTACCAAGATCCTGCGCCGCTTGGGCGTATGCTGCCTTTGCCCAGTATGCCATGCCGCGGTCGTTCAGAATCGAGGTATTGTCCGGATCATTGGCGAGGGCCTTGTCCGCCATCTC
>NZ_DASZBY010000159.1:0-6576 GCF_035943795.1 Aliidongia sp.
AGCCGCACGGCATGTTGTTGGACCGCGGCTCCCGCACGCCACCGATATGGATCACGGGAGGACGCGCCGGCGGCGCCGTGAACGTCCCAGGCCACACGCGCTGGGCCGAGCCGGCGCTGAGCCGTTCATGTAGCAGCCGAGCCTCCCGCAGCCGGTCCTCGCGTTCGTCCCGCGTGACGCTGTCGACATCTTGCGGAACCTGGCCGAGCACGGCGGCCCTCGCGGCATTGGCCGCGGCTTCCGCGGCGGTCCGAGCATGAAACACGCCGAGGACGGGGGCGGCCAGATCCGGATGGCTTACCTCGACGGTAAAATCCGGCAGCCGGTCGGCACAGGCCGAGCAAAGATCTTGCTCGACCCAGCCGCAGCCCTCGGGGCATGCGCAATCCTCCACGCACCCGCACTCCCGGCAGGTCTGAATCCCGAGCGCCCAAAGATCGGGCAACGCCAAGCCATGCCGTTCCGGATCGCCTGAGAGCACATGCTCGCACACCGTGCGGTCGAGAACGCCCACCGCCATGAGGTTCGCGGCCGCGAACCCCTGTCTAGGATAGACACCCATGTCCATGCCGATCGCCCCGAGGGTCGCGGCGATCGCCGCGGCGCCAATGCGGTTCTGGACCTCCGGCTCGAGCCTGGCCCAGGCCTCGGCCGGATCCAATCGCTGCGCGAGAGGTGGAAGCGCGCGAGGCGGCGGCGGCAGTTCGTCGTAGATGGGGTCGATATGGCTCACCGCCATTGGGCGCACTCCTTCCTAGAATTGATCGCCAGCCGTGCCCGTAGTTCAAGAGGGCGGCCGGGGGGTGGCGACGCTGTTGGCGGGCCTGCGGCATAGGGGCGCTCAGGTTTGAAAGATGTTCACGAGCCATTGCGCGATGGTCTGGACGTTGATCAGCATGACGCCGAAGGCGAATTGAATGCCGCAGCCGGTCTGGCCTCGGTTGCTCCGACCGTTGACGACGGCGCGCCAGGCGAGGATGGCGAAAAAGCAGCACATCGCCCCGAAGGGTTGGAAGAACGCCTGGAACAGCTGAACGACATTGACGATGGCGTCGCCGGGCGTCTGGCCCAGCAGATCCGCCGATGGAGTCGGTGCGGTGTAGCTGGTCAGGGCGTTGAGGGTCACTTGCAGGCCCGTGCCGGCGCTGACGTTGGCCTTGGTCAGAAACTTGTCGAAGGTCGCGAACACGCCGCACAGCACCAGCGAGAGGCCCGGGATCCAAGGGCTCTGGCGGAACGGATTGTCCGGCTGAGCCTGTTTCCAGAAGCCCCAGCCGGCAAACAGGAACAGGGCGATCGCCGCCAGATAGCAGAACGCCGGCAATAGTGTAGCGAGGGCGAAGCCGATCGCCGATGCGAAATTGATAAGCCCCTGCATGGCCGGCGCCGCTACTGCAGGGTCCCGTGGTCGGTCACGACCACCCAGGCGGTGCCGCGCTGGGCAATGCTGGTGACCTTGCCGTAGCCGGGCACCGGATCGCCGACCGCGATCTGCAACTGCGCGCCATCGTCGCCGCTGCGGCCGATCTCGGTCAGCATGGCGAGGTTCGGCGAGGCGGCCTGGACACGATAGCGGTGCGGCACCGGGGCGGTGTCAGCCGCGGGTGCTGTCGCAGGCGCAGCGGCCTTGGCCTGTTGGAGCGGCACGGGCTGTACCCGGCCCTGGGCGACCGGTTGTGACAAGGGCGTAGCGGGAGAAGAGCCTCCCATGGCCGCGGCGATCGAGCCCTTGGCTTCGGCGAGTGCCAGGCGGCGGTCATAGTCCGTCAGCTTCGTTTCGACCAGGTCGCCGGTCTTCCGCTGGTCGGCCCGAAGCGCAGCCAGTTCGGCGCGCTGATCGCGAACGAGGGCGCCCAGTTCGGTTACCAGCGACAGGACCTGGATCTCCTGGGGGGTGCTCAGCGGACCGGGCTTGAGCGATGCCGCGGTTGCCGCCGGGTCGGCGGGCTTCGTCTCGACAGGCTTGGCATCGACGTGTTTGCCCGATGGCGCCGCACCGGGTTCGGCGGGAGCGGCGATCGGTTCGTGTTGGGTTAGGGCGACCGGATTGGTGGTCGGGCCGACTGGTACGGTGCCTTCGGGTGGCGGTGAAACGGCCGCGATCTTGGCCGGTGCCGCCGCATCGATGGAGGCGGGCGGGGACGGCGAGACTGCATCGGGCGAGCCGGCTGCCGGCGAGTTGACGCCTGGCTGTGCGAGGCCGTGTTCCGCAGCCGGGTTGACCCCGGGCTCGACCGGGGCTTTGGGGGCGACCCCATCGTGCAGCGACAGAAAATCCTTCACGACGGCCGTCTTGGGCTCGCTCTTCGCCGGCGGGCGGATCGCTTCGGACTCATGGTCCGGATGCGGCGCAATCGCCAGGGATGCTGCCGGGGCGACCGGCTTCTGGGTCGGGTGAGCCGGACTGTTCGCGGCTTGAGGGGCCGCCGGCGCCTGAGCAGGGCTACCGGAGGCCAGATAGATGCCGCCGGCGACGGCGACTAGCGCCAGCGCCGACACGCCGGCGATCAGCGGCAGACGATGGTGGCGCGGGGAGGGCGCCTCGACCGAGGCGGCGCCGATCCGGTCATCGGGGCCTGGCGTGAGCGGTGCCGCGTCTTCACCCGGCAGGGCGGCTTCAGGCTGGCCGTCGGTCCGAGCGGAGAGCAGGTCGGAAGCGTCGAGAGCGTGAGAGGACATGATGCGATCCCGCATGGTTCATCTTCGACCAGGATGACGCGGGCGGGAGCGAACGCCGGGGCTATTCAGGCTCGCGCAGATCGCCCAAGAACATGATCCCGACATTGGCGTTGGCATCGAGATTGATGGTCGGACCCTTCGGCGCCTCCTGGGCCAGCGCCGACCCGACCTGCTGAGCCGCGGTGCCGGCAGCGACGCCGGCCTCCTGGCCGATATGGAGCTTGGTGACGCCGGTGACGGTGCCGGTCAGCGAACTGACGCTCGACGTCGTATTGCTCTGGGAAATCGCCTGGCCCAGGCCCTGGACGAAGGCCGCGGCCGCCGGCAGTAGGAAGCGCTCCACGTAATGTTCGTCGACGCTCGAGGCCACGGCGGTCTCCATCGTGTCCGGCGCGATGACGATCGCGTTGGCTTCGAGCGTGCGCCCCTTGTGCGCAATGCTGCCGACGCGGACGACGAGCCGATCGTAGCCGTTCTTGGAAAAGGTCGCGGTCATGCGATCCCCGGCGATCGGACCGGAATCGGCCTCGAGCACGAGCGGGCCGCCGGTGTCGGAGTTCACCGCCAGCACTGTGTGGGCATAGATGCCGCGGCCGGCCGGGATCAGGAGCCGCCCGGGCCTGGCTTCCGTGGCGGCGGGGAGATCGCCTGGCTTGGTCGTCGGACTGGTCGCAGGGGCGTGGCCGGTCCGGACGCCGGCGGTGGGACCGTCACCCTCGCCGTCGAGCGGCACGACGATATCGGTGCGCGGTGCCGATCCATTCCAGCTGGCGAGAAGCTGGTTGATCGCGGTCTTGTAGGCCTGCTGGACCTGTGGATCCTGCGAGGCCGTCGCGTGCGGCGCCGGGGCGGCGGCGGTCTGGTTATAGTCGACCGGCATAACAGATGCCGCCGCCGGCGCCACGTGCGCGGGGGCGACCGGAGTCGGTCGCGGCACCGGCATGACCACCGGTTGGTGGGGTTGGGCGTCCGGAGCGGTGACGTCTGGGGGATCCTGGGACTGCACGAGCTTGAGCGGTTGGCTTGCCGGCATCGGCGGCGTGTAGGATTGCCCGGATCGTTCCGCCGCGGCGGCCCGCTCCTGCGCCGCCCGTAGCGCTAGCGCGTCCTGGTGCGGGTTGCTCTGGGTGCCGCCGGGCAGCGGATTGATGTAGGGCATCTTTGCCGTCTGCGACGGCGCCGGCTCCGTGTGATGGATGAACGAGGCGCCGACCACGAGCGCCAGCATGCCGACGGCGGTGCCGGCGATGATCAGCACGCGCCGCGGTCCGCCCCGGGACGCGGCATTGAACGGGCTGCTGCGCACGAAGCCCGGCAGGGGCACGCGGAATGGAGAGAATCGCATGTCAGTCTTCCTTGAGACCGGCCGAGACGGTGCGGCCGCTGGCGGAGAGCAGGACGACCGGCGTCGAGGGCACGGCATAGACGGTGATGCCGCCTTCGCCGCTCTCCGACGCGGTCCACTCGGGGGAGAGCAAGGTGTAGCGGGTGCGCAGATAAACCCGGTCGCCGAGCCGCCAGGCGCGCAGCTCATCGGGCGAGACCCCGGTGACGGCGAGCGGCGCCGCATCCGCCGGCGGCACGCCTTGCAGCATCCCGGTCAGGAACGGCGCGCCGGTGTCGGGCGCGCTCGACTGGCTGGCCAGTTGGGTCTTGGCGTTCGGCCCCCGGTCGGCGACCCGGATGCTCAGGTCTGCGTCATACCGGCCGCCGCCGCCGACCAGCAGGAACGTCACCGGCTTCGGCGCGCCCTGCAGGGTGACGACCAGGCCACCGCGCGGCTGCAGCGACATCGGTGCGAGCTCGAGCACGTTCGAGCCCTTGACCGGCGTGCAGGCGAAGAAGCCGACCGCGGCGACCGCCGGGCCGCCGGCGTTCGGGGCGGCGTTGCAATTGCTGCCGCCGGCGACGGCGGCGGGATTGCTGTTCGTGTCCCACTGGATCGGCCAGGGCTGTCCGGTGCTGTCGAAGAACGACAGCACGGTCGGATAGCCCTTGACCGTCTGGAGGATGCTCGTCGCCTCGCCGGGGGAAAACGACACGTTGATGCGCCGGCTGATCGGCGCCGCCATCTGCGTGCCGGCATCCTCCTCCGCGCGCTTCACATCGCCATAGCGCCGGCCGAGATCGCGGATCATGTCCGGTGTCAGCGGGATCGCGTTGTCCGCGGCGGTCGCGGCCGTTGCCGCCGCATTGCCGGGCGGCGGGTCCGCGCGCGCCGGACCGCTCAGCACGATACTCGCGGCGAGCGCCAGGAAGACTGCACTTCTAGACACCGATGGCTCCTTAATGGGCGGTTGCGACGAGCCGGTCGATGGCGAGCCCGTCGGGGAAGGCGTCGTCGTTCACCCGGACGACGGTCGCCGACATGATCAGGTTCTGGGTGCTCTGCTGGTTGGTGTTCTGGCAGGTCTGCGTGAGCGGGAACTGGATCTCATAGGCCAGCGCGCCGGCGACGAGACTTGTCCGGCTCACGATCGCGGCATGCTGCTGCTGGGCGTAGCAGAGCAGCATCGCCTTCTCGATCTCGGCGAAATTGCCGCTTTTGAGATAGCTGTCGGCGAAGGATTGCCAGCCGTTCTTCGAGAAATGCCGAGCCGCCGCCGCCGTCTGCTCGCGATAGTCATGATAGTTGATGTTGTAGGGCGCCAACACCGACGAAACCGTCCAGTTCAGGAGTTCGGTATCGTCGACGATCGGACTGTCGAGCGCCGCCACGGGACGCGGCGGGTTCTTGCCGTCGAAGACATAGATCTTCGTCTTCGGCGGGTTTGCCCAGACATAGGCGTCGTGGATCAGGAAGGCGACGACAAGCAGCGCCATGATCAGCACGAGCCCGATGCTCTTGTTGACCAGGGTCGCCTGGAAATCCGGGTCGGAAAGTCTGCGCATGACGGCTGCCCGATGGTTTTGCATGAGACCGATCCTCCGCAAGCCCCACGCGAATGGCGAGAGCGCTCCAAAAACGAGGGTGGCGGGCACCCGCCCGTCTGGAGGGCAGGCGCGCTAGATGCGACAAAAGCGCGCGCACCTGAAAATGTGCTTTGGGTTCTGGCGTCGTCGGTGCAGCTGCCGCCCCGCTCAGGCGTAGCGGCCGTCGAAGCTTGCCAGGGTCGCTTCACGGCCGGCTTTGGAGCGATCCCGCTGACTTCGGCAGCGATCGCCCCAGAAAATGCGGTGGAAATGCCGGCAATAGCCCTCGACCATGTCGCAGGTCTTGATATTCTTGAGCGCGACCGCCTCGTCGTACGGCGGCCGGTTGCCCCGGCGGCGCTCCGGGATGTCGGCGAGGGGGATTTCCAGGAGTGTCATCCGGCTCCGCACCGTCGCGGTGGACATCGCCATGGCTTCGGCGATGTCCCTGTAATACTGCCCGGCCCAGACCCGCAGGCTCAGCTCATGCTCCAGTTCCGGGGTCCAGGTTCGCGTGAACGCGGTTTTCTGCTTGCCGATTCGGGGAGCGCCGGTCACCGGCGCGAGGACTTCAAGCCGAGGCAGCAGATCGAGGCCAGCCTCGTGCCGAGCCGTCTCGATGCGGCGCGAGAGATCCTGCGGGAGCGCGAAGGGTGAAGGGGCCGGTGCGGGCAGCCTTTCGATGAACCGCTCGAGCGAGGGATAATCGTCACGGACATCTGCTGCAGGCGATGATTCGGGATGTTGCCGGCGCGCCTCGATCGCCGCGGGGGCGCGGCACAGCAGCTTGCGCTGGCGCCTTGGCAGGCCGAGCCGGCGGGCCTTCGAATAGACGGCGCCTGGCGAGCGGCCGAGTTGTGCGGCGATCGCGACTCCGGTCAGGCCTTCGATCCACCACGCGATCAGCTGTTGAACGTCACTGCCGATCCAGGGGGTTTTGCCCGAAGGCTTGCGCAGCGGCCGTTCGTGCGGTGTCCGGAGATC
>NZ_DASZBY010000160.1:0-2457 GCF_035943795.1 Aliidongia sp.
CTGCCGATCGTGCCGGTCGAGGCCCTCAGGGACCTGTGACGCGGCACCGGTTATTCCCCGGCCGCCCAGCGCTCGAGCAGCGGCGTCAGCCGCATGCCCGGCGCCGCCCCCAGCACCGTCGCGGTGCGGTTGGCGCGTGAAATGATGCCATCCTCGAAGGTCGAGCGCGCCTCGCCGATGCGGGCCGAGGCAGCGGAGACGGTCAGGCCGGCGATGCCGCGCGCATCGAGCGCCGGCAACCGGCCGATGCCGGCCTCGTCGATGCCGATGCCGGCATCATTGTAGACGCCGGCGAAACCGTCGACCCGGAGCGCCATTGCCGGGATGCCGCCGACCAGCCCGCCATGGGAGCCGGTCACGACGATCGCGCCGATATCGGCGACCGGATCGACCATGGCCGCGGAATCGATCAGCACGATCGACCGTGCCGGCCGCGCCAGGACCAGCCGGGCCTCGCCACCGTGGGCGACCTCGCCCGAACGATGATCGGCCGACTTCATCCGCTCGGCCGCAGCCGCGCAGGCCATGCCGGGCACGACGCCGAGCGCGGTGGCCGCACCGTTGGCCCGGCTGATCCGGCCACGTGCCCACATGTCGGCGGTGTCGCCGATCCGGGCGCTGTCGTGTGCCACGGCAGCGGCGGCGATGCCGAGCCCGTCCAGCAGCGCCAGCGAGCCGATGCCGGCCTCGCCCCGGCCCAGCCCCGCATCATGGAAGATCGCTGCCCGTACATCCGCTGCTGCCGCGAGCCGGCCGGGGTAGAGGCCGCCGTGGGACCCGGTCACCAGCACCGCGCCCGAAGCATCGGGGCCGAGCTTGGTGACGGTGGGTGCGACGATGATTTCGACCATGGTCATGGCTCCGAGGATTGACGATCTTTCCGAAATCGAGCCTAGTTGATAGCTGATTTTGGAAACGGGGGCGAGCAGACCCGCGGGCCGAAGCTTGGGAAGGAATGCCGCCTGATGCCGGAAACGGCCGTCAAGACCGTCGATCGGATCGCCGCGCTATTGCGCGTGCTGGCAGGCCATGGCGCCGGCGGGGTCAGCCTGACCGAGATCGCCAAGGCCACCGGCTTCGGTCATGCCACGACCCACCGGCTGCTGACCGCGCTGACCGACGTCGGCTTTGCCTTCCAGGATCTGCCGACCAGACAGTACCGCCTGGGCGCGGTCGTCGCCACGCTGGGCCGCGCCGCCCTGCAACAGGACGTGGCCGCGCTGGCCGAGGGCGCGCTCGCCCGCTTGGCCCAGGCGACCGGCGACACGGTTTTCGCTTCGGTCCGCGAGGGCCTGGCGGCGATCTGCATCGGCCGGGCGGTCGGCCATTTCCCGATCCGCACCCTGACGCTCGACGTCGGTGACCGCCGGCCCTTGGGCGTCGGCGCCGGCAGCCTGGCGCTGCTAGCCGCCCTGCCCGACGGCGAGGTCGCGGCGATCCTGAAGCGCAACGCGGAATGGCTGAAGGATTTCAACGGCTTCACCCGGGACGCGCTGATCGGCCTCGTCGCCCGCACCCGCGCCGACGGCTACGCGTTCAATGACGGCCTGATCGTGCCGGCCATGAACGCGATCGCGGTGCCGGTGCGCGACGCCGATGGCCGCCCGCTGTTCGCGCTCAGCCTGGCGGCGATCCGGGACCGCGTGGGCGCCGATCGGCGCGAAGAGCTGGTGACAATATTGAAGAAGGAGGCCGCCGACCTGGAACGGCGCCTGCCACCCCTGGTGGCGGATGGACGGATGGGAGGTCAGAGCCAATGAACGGTCCAGCACCCGGTGACAATCTCGGCCTTGGCCGATTGCGCGCCCACCATCGGATGATGTGGCGGATCCGCGCGTTCGAGGAACAGGCGCTGCGCGGGCTCGACGACAAGGTGGTCCTGGGCGCCATCCATCCCTCGATCGGACAGGAGGCCGTCGCGGCGGGCATCACGTCCCATCTGACCCGCGCGGACATCCTGCTGTCGACCCATCGCGGCCACGGCCATACCTTGGGCAAGGGCGCCGACAGCGAGGCGATGATGCGCGAGCTGCTGGGGCGCGAGGGCGGCAATTGCGGCGGCAAGGGCGGCTCGATGCATATCGCCGATTTCTCGGTCGGCATGCTGGGCGCCAACGGTGTGGTCGCGGCGAACATCGTGATCGCCGCCGGGGCCGCCCATGCCATCAAGCTGAAGCGCGAGCCGCATCTGGTCTGCTGCATCTTCGGCGATGGCGCCATCAACCGCGGGCCGTTCCTGGAAGGGCTGAACTGGGCCGCCGTGTTCCATCTGCCGGTGCTGTTCGTGTGCGAGGATAATGGCTATGCGGCCACGACCCGGACCACGACCATGACGGCGGGCGAGGGTGCCAGCGCGCGCGCCCGCTCGTTCGGCATTCCGGCGATCGAGGTCGACGGCAACGACGTGTTGGCGGTCGATGCCGCCGCCGCCGAACTGACCCAGGCGATCCGCGCCGG